>NZ_MOWP01000018.1:0-177049 GCF_001983215.1 Frankia sp. CcI49 | reverse complement strand
GGGTGAACAGTGGGGTGTGGAGTCCGGATGGTTCGTGTGTGCTGACTGCTGGTGACGATGGGGTGGCGCGGGTGTGGGATGCGGTGTCGGGGCAGGAGCTGCTGACCCTCACCGGCCACGGGCGTCGGGTGTGGGATGGGGTATGGAGTCCGGATGGGTCGCGGATCCTGACTGTCAGCGACGACGGGACGATGCGGATCTGGGACGCCGTCGATGGTCGCCCGGTCGGTTGGCGCCTCGAACACCTTCCGCGCGGCGAGCTTGCGGTCTGGTCTGTCACGGACAGGCATCTGCTCGGAGCGACGCCAAATGCGTGGCGGTGGCTTGGCTGGCAGGTGCCCTCCGGAGGTGAGCCCGTCCGGCTGCCGGCCGAGACCTGGGGTCCACTGCCGCCGTTGAGCCAGACACCGCCTTCGTCCTGACGGCCGGCATCCGCCGCCCCCGAGCGGACCCGCAGGCGGATGCCGGGACTCCGTGAGGCGCGGTCCGCACCGGGGTCAGTGGAGCGCGTGGAAGGCGCCGTCCAGGTCGGCGAGGATGTCGTCGATGCCCTCCAGCCCCACCGAGAGGCGGATCTGGTCGGCGGACACGCCGCTGGCCGTACGCTGCTGCGGGGTCAGCTGCGCGTGGGTGGTCGACGCGGGATGGATGGCCAGCGAGCGGACGTCCCCGACGTTCGCCAGGTGGCTGTGCAGGGTGAGCGCCTCGATGAAGGCCGGGCCGCGACGCAGCCCGTCGGCCAGTTCGAAGGCGAGGACCGCGCCGGTGCCGCGGGGCAGGTAGCGGTCCGCCGCGGCGCGCCAGGGGCTGTCGGGCAGGCCCGGGTAGGCGACCGCGGTGACGTCGTCGCGGTCCCGCAGCCACTGGGCGACCCGCAGGGCGTTCGCGCTGTGCCGCTCCATCCGCAGCGACAGGGTCTCCAGGCCCTGCAGGAGCAGGAACGCGTTCATCGGCGACAGCGCCGGCCCGAGATCACGCAGCAGCCGCGCGCGGGCCCGCAGGATGTACGCCGTCTCGGGGAAGGCGTCGAGGAACACCAGCCCGTCGTAGGCGGGATCGGGCTGGGTGAAGCGCGGGTAGCGGCCGTTGCCCCAGTCGAAACGCCCGCCGTCGACGATGACGCCGCCGATGGACGTCCCGTGCCCGCCGATGAACTTCGTCGCCGAGTGGACGACGACGTCCGCGCCGTGCTCGACGGGGCGGGCCAGGTAAGGGGAGGCGAGGGTGTTGTCGACGACGAGCGGGATCCCGGCGTCGTGGGCGACGCCCGCGACGGTGGCGATGTCGAGGACGTTCCCGCGCGGGTTGCCGATGGTCTCGCCGTAGAACGCGGCGGTGCGCGGCCGGATGGCGGCCCGCCAGGCGTCGGGGTCGTCGGGGTCGTCGACGAAGGTGGTCTCGATGCCGAGGTCGGCCAGGGTGTGGCGGAACAGCGCGTACGTCCCGCCGTACAGCGACGCGGACGACACGATGTGATCGCCGGCCGAGGCGACGTTGAGCAGGGCGAGGGTCGCCGCCGCCTGCCCGCTGGCCGTCGCGAGTGCCGCGACACCGCCTTCCAGGTCGGCGACGCGCTGTTCGAGTGCGTCGTGGGTCGGGTTGACGACCCGGGTGTAGGTGAAGCCCGTCTCGGTGAGCGCGAACAGGCCGGCGGCCTGGGCGGCGTCGGCGAACACGAACGAGGCGCTCTGGTAGATCGGCACCGCGCGGGCGCCGGTCGTCGGGTCCGCGGTGGTGCCGGCATGAACCTGGCGGGTCTCGAACGACCAGGCCGCGCCGCGGACGCCGGTGCTGTGCTCGCGGACGTCCGTGCCGGGCTTTCGCAGGTCCGCTGTCTCGACGGTCTCGGTCGCAGGGTCGACAGTCTCGGTCACCGGGCGGCCCCGTCCGGTCGCGTGGCGCCGTCGGGTCGGGTGAGATCGGCGTAGTGGCGTCGGGCGACCTCGGGATGGCTGCGCAGCCAGCTCTTCAACGTGTTCTCCCCGTGCTGGGCGAAGATCGGGTTGTCCGGGTCGGGTGGCCCGGCGGCGGGGATCTGCGCGAGGAGCGCGGGGGGCAGCGGCACGGGCTCGATCGTGGCGGACAGGCCCGGTCCGAAGAAGAACGCCACGGACCCTCGTTCGTGGCCTGGTGGTGGGCTCATCACACGGTGCACGGTCGCAGGGTAGTAGCGCAGCGTGGCCAACTCGAACATCTCGCCGATGTTCACCACGATCGCCCCCGGCACCGGCGGCGCGTCGATCCACCCGCCCGAGCCGTCCGCGACCTGCAGCCCCGGCAGCCACGCCGGGTCTGTCGCGTTCGGCGAGCCCTCCGAGCCCTCCGAGCCCTCCGGGTCCTCCGAGGCTCCGGGCGCGTCCGGGGCGTCCTGTCGCCGGACGGTGTCCTGCAGGACGAGGCTCAGGAAGCCGCCGTCCTTGTGCGCCCCGACCCCCTGCGAACGGGCGGCGTCGGCGTCCCGCCGGTGCGGGTCGGCGCGCGCGCCGTCTCCGTCCCCGGCGCCGAGCCCGGCCCCGCGGCCGGTCTCGGCGGCCGGACCGTCGGGTGCGGGCAGGTAGCGCAGCAGCTTGAGGTGAGAGCGGGGATCATCCGCGAAGGTGGCGTCCAGGTGGTCGGGGGCGAGACCCAGCGATTCGGCCAGCGCGCGGACGAGGACCCGCGCGACACCGGCCAGTGCCGCCATGTACTCCTCGACGGCGGCCCGCAGCTCGGCCGGCTGGGCCGGCCACTGGTTGGGGCCGTCCAGGCGCAGGTAGGGCGGGTCGCCGGGGCCGCACACCCGGCGCGGGCGCTCGTCGCCGATGTCGATCTGCTCGCGCAGGTCGGGGTTGCCCCGGGTGATCTCCTGGCCGAGGCGGGTGTAGCCGCGGAAGTGCGGCGAGTGGACGTTCTCGATCCGCAGTTTCGTCGCGGTCGGCAGCCGGAAGAACTCGCGGCTCACGGCCAGGACGCGGTCGGTGAGCGAGGTCGGCACGCCGTGGCCGGTGAGCTGGAGGAAGCCGGGGTCGCGGCAGGCCGCGCGCAGCGCGAGGACGAACTCGGCGCGGTCTGAGGGGTCCGCGGGAGCGGTGTACCGGCGCAGGTCGAGCAGGGGGAGCTCGCGCGGCGACGGACCGGGTGGATGGTCAGCGGCCTGGCACATGTGGGCCTCCCTGCCCCGCGATCGGGTGGATGGTGCGGAGTTTTAGGTATTTCCGATCGATAAAGTAAACTTACTCCGGTGACGTGGAGTATCCAAGGCGGGACACGTCATCGCCCGGCACCGGGCGCTCCCGGTGGCGGCGTCGGGCGTGTATCCGAGCGATTCCGCTCCGTGCGCGGCATCCTTCTCGGGGTCGGCCGGCCTGCCGCATGCCGGGCAGCGCCACGCCAGCCATGCGGCGAACGACCGATCAAGCCAGGACCAACGGACACGCCTGCGGGGGCCGTCGGTGCCATGGGATGGGACCGCCCGGTGCCTCGTTCGCCGAACTCCGAACTCCGAACTCCGGACGCCGCGCACACCATCCACCACCAGAGGGGATTCGCCATGACCGAGCCGACCTGGTCGTTCGAGACGAAGCAGATCCACGCGGGTGCCCAGCCCGATCCGACGACCGGGGCGCGCGCCGTCCCGATCTACCAGACGACGAGCTTCGTCTTCCGTGACACCGACCACGCCGCCGCCCTGTTCGCGTTGGGGGAGCCCGGCAACATCTACACCCGCATCATGAACCCGACCCAGGACGTTTTCGAGCAGCGCGTCAACGCCCTCGAGGGCGGCGTCGGTGCGCTCGCGACGTCGTCGGGGCAGGCGGCGGAGACGCTGGCCATCCTCAACCTGGCCGAATCCGGTGACCACATCGTCAGCTCCGCGAACCTCTACGGTGGGACGTACAACCTGTTCCACTACACGCTGCCCAAGCTCGGGATCTCGGTTTCGTTCGTGTCGAACCCCGACGACCTGGACGAATGGCGGGCCGCCGCCACACCGCGGACCCGGGCCTTCTACGGCGAGACGATCGGCAACCCGCGCTCGGACGTCCTCGACACCGCCGGCGTCGCCGCGGTCGCCCACGAGGTCGGCGTGCCGCTGATCGTCGACAACACCCTGGCGACCCCGTACCTGTACCGGCCGTTCGAGCACGGAGCCGACATCGTCGTCCACTCGGCGACGAAGTTCATCGGCGGGCACGGGACGTCCATCGGCGGGATCATCGTCGACGGCGGCCGGTTCGACTACGGCGCCAGCGGGCGCTTCGCCAACTTCACCACGCCCGACCCCAGCTACCACGGCCTCGTCTACTGGGACGCGCTCGGCCACGGCAGCTACATCGCCAAGGCCCGGGTGCAGCTGCTGCGCGACCTCGGCCCGGCCGTCGCGCCGCTGAACTCGTTCCTGTTCCTGCAGGGCCTGGAGACGCTGTCGCTGCGGATGGACCGGCACAGCGCGAACGCGCTGCGGGTTGCGCGGTGGCTGCAGGACCGTGACGAGGTCAGCTGGGTCGCCTACCCCAAGCTGCCGACGTCGCCGTGGTACCAGCGGGCGAACGAGGTGCTCCCGCTCGGCGCCGGCGCGGTGCTGGCGTTCGGGATCGCCGGCGGGGCCCAGGCCGGCCGGAAGTTCGTCGAGGGCCTCGAGCTGTTCAGCCACCTCGCCAACATCGGCGACGTCCGCTCACTGGTGATCCATCCGGCGACGACCACCCACTCGCAGCTCACCGAGGCCGAGCAGGCGGCCACCGGGGTGACCCCGGACCTGATCCGGCTGTCGGTGGGCATCGAGGGCATCGACGACATCCTCGCCGATCTCGACGCCGGTTTCCGGGCCGCGAAGTCCGGATGACAGCCCAGCCCCAACAGCCCCCGGCGCTCGACGTCCGACCCGACCATGCCCGTCCCGACCATGCCCGACCCGACCATGCCCGTCCCGACGAGGCCCGGTGCGACGAGGCCGCATCCGCCGCCGCGCGCCCGGAGCAGGCTGATCCGGACGCCGGTGCGGACGCCGGTCCGGACCCGGACCGGGACGGCGCCCGCCCGGCTCGCGCCGGCTGGCAGCCCGGTGATCCGGTGGGACGTCGCCGGTTCGCCCGGCTGGCACGGCCGCTGGACCTGGAGCGCGGCGGCGTGCTGCCCGAGGTGACCGTCGCCTACGAGACGTGGGGCCGCCTCGCCCCGGACCGGTCGAACGCCGTGCTGGTGCTGCACGCGCTCACCGGGGACAGCCATGTCGCCGGCCCGGCCGGCCCAGGGCATCCCACCGCGGGCTGGTGGGGAGCGCTGGTCGGACCGGGCGCCGCTCTCGACACCGATCGCTGGTTCGTCGTCTGCCCGAACGTGCTGGGCGGCTGCCAGGGCACGACCGGGCCGGCGTCCGCCGCCCCCGACGGCCGGCCGTGGGGCAGCCGCTGGCCGGAGATCACGGTCGGTGACCAGGTCCGCGCCGAGGAGGGGCTGGCGGACGCGCTCGGGATAACCCGCTGGGCCGCGGTCGTCGGCGGCTCGATGGGGGGCATGCGGGCGCTGGAGTGGGCGGTGGGCCGGCCCGAGCGCGTCGCCCGCGCGGTCGTGCTCTCCTGCGGCGCGGCGGCGACGGCCGAGCAGATCGCGCTGTACGCCACCCAGCTGGCGGTGATCCGCGCCGACCAGCACTGGCACGGCGGCGACTACCACCACCTCCCGGCCGGCCTCGGCCCGCGGACCGGACTGGCACTGGCCCGGCAGATGGGCCAGGTCAGCTACCGCAGTGAGGCCGAGCTCGCGCACCGCTTCGGCCAGCGGGTCCAGCCGGACGGCCGCTACGCCGCCGCCAGCTACGTCGAGCACCACGGGCACAAGCTGGTCCGCCGCTTCGACGCCGGAACCTACGTGACGCTGACCCTGGCGATGATGAGCCAGGACGTCGGCCGCGGCCGGGGCGGGATCGCCGCGGCGCTGCGCGGCGTCACCGTCCCGGTGACCGTGGCGGGTATCGACAGCGACCGCCTCTACCCGCCCCGGCTGCAGGCCGAGCTCGCCCGGCACCTCGGCACACAGGCGGTCATGGTCCGGTCCGAGTTCGGCCACGACGGTTTCCTGCTGGAGTCGGCCGCGGTCGGCCGGATCGTGGCCACGGCGCTCGGATCGACCGGCTGAGATCGAGTGAGATCGACTGCTTTCGGCTGAGGTCGGCAGGGAGGGCCGGAAATCCCGGTGTCAGTAGATGTCCTGATGTGGTCTCGCGGCGGATGGCGGTCATCTGCGTGGGACGATCGTCCCGCGTGGCGGCGAACCCGGGGCACCGAGCGTTCGTCCCGCGCCTGTGGAGGTGCGGTGGCTCGCCGGCGGTGGCCGGCGACGGTGGCGTGGAAGGGACCGTGGCAGAAGGCAGCGCGTTGACGGCGTCCGCGCCGGTGCGACCCGGTCGTATGACCGCCCGTGCGATGGGCGCCCGGCCGCAGGCCTGGGCACGGTTTCGGCTTCCGGCGGCCGCGGTGGCCTGCGGCGCGCTGACCGCGGTGCTCGCGCTGGCCGCCGGCTGGCCGTTCTGGCGCGGCGAACCCGCGCTTGCGGCCGTCAACGCCTTCGTCGCCGGCGCGTTCGTCAGCTCCGGGGTGCTCCTCGTCGACATCCCGCTGCTGCGCCGTACCGGGGTTCTCGTGCTGGCCTCCGGCGTCTGCTGGGCCCTCACCTGGCTGTTGTGCCGGGAGAGCGGGCCGCGCCCGGCGCTGGGCCTGTTCACCAACGCGCTGTTCTTCGTCACCTTCGCCTGGGGCGTGCTGCTCTACCCGGACGGCTGCCTCACCGGGCGGGCCGACCGGGTCGTCGGTACCCTCACCACCATCGCCTACGGCCCGCTCGTGGCGTTGTCGATGGTGGTGTCCGAGCCGGAGTGGAACGGCTTCTCGGCGCAGGCGTCCTGGCCGACGCTGTGGGCCGGCCAGGCCTTCTTCGGGTTCGTCTCCGGGCTGTACGTGGTGATCAACGTGGCCCTGGCGATGGCCTTCGTGGTGCTGCTCGCGCGCCGGTGGAGCAGGCTCTACGGACTGGAACGGTCCGTCGTCGCGCCCGCGCTCGGCACGCTCGGCGTGGTCGCGCTCTGCCTGGCCGCCCTGTCGCCGACGCTGTACAACCGGGAACCGGGTCATGTGGCGGAGGGCGTCGCCTGGCAGGGCGTCGCCCTCGCGGTGCTCCCGCTGGTGCTGGTGAGCTGCGAGCTGTGGCGCGCGGTGGCGGTCGCGACCGCGGCGGACCGGATGCTGCGCTCCAGCGGCGGCGGTGCCGCGACGGTGACCGTGGTCCGCGACGCACTGCGCCGCGCCCTGCGTGACGACACTGTCGAGGTGTACTTCTGGCTCGCCGACGAGCGGCGTTTCGTCGACATCGCCGGGCAGCCGGCCAGCGGTGCTCCCGAGCCGGGTGCGGTACCCGGTCCGGGCGCAGTACCCGCTCCGGGCGCCGTGCCTGGCTCGGGAGCGCCGGTGCCTGTGCGCCGTGGCGCGCCGGCGCTGTGGTCCCAGCCCGTGATCGCGCCGTCGGGTGAGCTGTTCGCCCTGGTCACGGGCCGGTCGCCGGTGCTGCGTCGGCACGGCGCGTTCACCGGGGCGGCGCTGCGGACCGCTCGGCTCTCGCTGCAGAACGCCCATCTGCAGGTGACCATCCAGGCGCAGCTCGTCGAGACGCGGGCGGCGCGGCGGCGGGTCGAGGAGGCGGAGGCCGCCGAACGCAGCCGCATCGCGCGCGACCTGCACGACGGCGTGCAGCAGCGGCTGCTCGCGCTGGCGATGCTGGTGAGCGTCGCCGAGTGGTCCGCTGACGACCCGGCGGCCGCCGCCGCGATGTTCGGGGACATCCGGGCCGGCCTGCTCGCGGCGAACGACGAGGTCCGCACCATCGCCCGCGGTCTCGACCCGGAGACCCTGCGTACCGCCGGCCTGGTGGCGGCGGTACGGCAGGCCGCGGCCAGGCTGGCGCTGCCGGTGGAGGTCGACGTCGCGCTCGGGCGCGGCGGGCCGTTTGGGGACGTCGCCGAGCGCACGGTCTACTTCGCGGTGTCGGAGGCACTGGCCAACGTGGTCAAGCACGCACGGGCGACGACCGCCAGGGTGCGGCTCACCGAGCGATCGGGTGGGCTGGTCGCCGAGGTCAGTGACAACGGGTGCGGCGGCGCGGTGGAGCACCCGGCCGGCGGGCTGGCCGGCCTGCGTGACCGGGTGGCGGCGGCCGGCGGTGAGGTGCACCTGTCCAGCCCGGCCGGTGGCCCGACCACCGTCATGGTCATCGTGCCCACGGGCGTGGCGTCATGAGGGCCGGGCGGGTGCTGCCGCGGGCGTTCGCCGTCGGCGGCGTGGTCGGGGTGGCGGTGCTGGGCGCCGGCTGGCCGTACCTGCACGGCGCCCCGGCGCTGGCCGTGGTGAACGTCCTCATCTCCGGTGGGCTCGCGACGGCCGGCACGGCGCTGATGGCCTCGTCGCCGACACGGCGCGCGGGCGCCCCGCTGCTCGCCGCCGGCGTGGCCTGGGTCGCGACCTGGGCGATGAGCTGGAACCACACGCTTCTGCCGCTGCTGGGGATCGCCGGGAACTGCTCCTTCTACGTCCTGTTCGGCGTCGGGCTGCTCGGCTACCCCCACGGGCGGCTGTCCGGCCTGGCGGACCGCGTGGTCGTCGCGCTGGCCGGCCTCGCCTTCGGGCCGTTGATGGTGGTCAGCGTGCTGACGTCGCGGCCGGAGTGGAACGGCTACGGGCCGGATGTGTGGTGGCCCGGCTGGTTCGCGGACCTGCCCACGTTCCAGACGATCAGTGACGTCTACCAGGTCATCAACCCGTTGCTCGCCTGCGGGTTCGCGTTCGGGCTGGTCCGCCGGGTGCGCGCGCTGCGCGGCCCGGAGCGGGCCGCGGCGTCGCTGGTCCTCGGTGCGGTCGCGGTCGCTGGCATCGGCGTGGCCCTGGTGGCGCCGCCCATCGACGTCGACGACCTGGACGGCGTGATGCGCGGCATCGAGGCGCAGAGCGTCGTCCTCGCCCTGCTCCCGGTGGCGTTGGGGATCGCCGCCGCCCGGCGGGCGCTGGGGGTGGCCACCGCCGCCGACCGGGTGCTGCGCCTCGCGGACCCCGCGACGATCGCCAGCGTGCGTGACGCCCTGCGGACCGTGCTGAACGATCCCACCGTGGAGCTCCGGTTCTGGCTGCCCGACCTGCGGTGCTATGTCGACGTCGACGGCCGCCCGGCGGATGTCGGCGGTTCGGCGGATCTCGGTGGTTCGATGGACATCGGCCGTGCGGCCGCCGCCGGCAGCACCGCCGAGGCCGGCCGTGCGCCCGAACCCGCGTCCGGCGCTCGGTGGACCCGGGAGGTGCTGACGCGGGACGGGGCTCCGCTCGCGGTGGTGACCGGTGATCCCGCCCTCGGCCAGCACCGTGCCTTCACCGACGCCGCGTTGCGCGCCGGGCGGCTCGCACTGGAGAACGCGCAGCTGCAGGTGGCGGTGCGGGCACAGCTGGTCGAGACGCACGCGGCCCACCTGCGGGTCGCCGGCGCGAGCGCCGCGCAGCGCCGGCGCATGGCACACGACCTGGGCGACGGCATGCAGCGACGGCTCACGGACCTCGCGCGCGTCGCGTCGCGGGCCCCGGACGCCGACCCCGCCGAGACCCGCCTGCTGCTGCGGCACCTGCACGAGGGGCTGCTCGCCGCGAACCAGGAGGTCCGTGACCTCAGCCGCGGACTGCGCGCCGCCGACGCCGTGCCCGGCGGCCCGACCTCCTAGTACTGAGTCGAAAATTACTCAGGGTGAGGCTGTCAGGGTGACCTGGTGGGGCAGAACTCCGCAACCAACGACGAGTTCCCCAACCAGGTGTTGACCGGCGAYGGAGCGCACCGCTGGCCAGCCATCTCGGTCCACCTGGACGTGGCATCACCGCGGTCACGCCGGCCCGGTCGAAGCGTCATCTGGAAAGACCCACCGTCGCCGCCCTCCACCGCTACCGCGGCAGGACCGGAAACTCGATCAGGCCGCGGATGTTCCTGCCCGCATGCATGTCCCGGTAACCGACATTGATCTCGTCGAGTGAGTAGGTAGTCGTGACAAGCTCGTCCAGCTTCAGCTGGCCGTTCTCATACATCGCCAGCAGCCGCGGGATGTCGCCCGAGGGTGACATGCTGCCGTAGAGGCAGCCCTGCAGGCGCTTCTCGAACATGGCGAGCATGAACGGGCTGACCGGGATGCTGCCCACTGTCATGGGCGCGACCGCGGTCACCACGACGACGCCCCCCTTGCGCACCGAATCGAACGCCTGCCCCAGGTGCTCACCATTGAGCACGCCGACGGTAACGACGGTCGAGTCCGCCCCCTGGCCGTTGGTGATTGACCGGGCGAACTCGGCCGCTTCCTCGATCGAGCTGAATGCTCCTGTGGCACCCAGCTTCAAGGCCGTCTCGCGTTTCAGGGGCACAGGATCGACGGCGATCACGTGGCCTGCCCCGGCGTGTGCGGCGCCTTGGACGGCGTTGATGCCGATACCGCCCACGCCCATGACGATCACGACCTGTCCCGGCGTTACCTGGGCTGCGTTCACCGCGGATCCCCAGCCGGTCGGGACACCGCAGCCAAGCATCGCGGCTGAGCGCAGCGGAACATGGTCCGGAATCCGGACGGCAGACCACTCCGACATGACGCTGTACTCGGCGAACGCTCCGATCAGCGAGGACCGTGCGACGTCCTGGCCCTGGTAGCGCGTGCGGTAGGTGCCGTCGAGCTGCGAGCCGTGCATGATGAGCGCACCGTACTGACAGAGGTTCTGGTGGCCGCTCGCGCAGAAGGCGCAGCGGCCGCAGCCGGGGATGAACGACGTGACGATGTGGTCGCCGGGCTTCAGGCTGCGTACGCCCGGCCCGACGTCCTCCACCACACCGGCCCCCTCATGCCCGCCGCAGTAAGGGAAATGCTGGATCTTGCCGTCAGCCTTGGCGACGTGATCGTCAGAGTGGCAGAGTCCGGCTGCGACCATCCGGACCAGCACCTCGCCGTCCCTGGGCCCGTCGAGGTCAGTCTCGACGACCTCCCACTCGCCGGGCTGCTGCATCAGCACCGCCGCTTTGGTCTTCACCGTGCCCTCCCACCGCCGCCGACGCCCTTCATAAAAGAACGCTCACTCACCCTAGGCCGCGAACACCGACCTGTTCACGGTCATCTCACCGTCCACCGAGGCGCCGGTCGGCGAGGTCCCTCTCGTCACCGAGGCCGACATGGACCGGGCCGTCGCTGCGGCGCGCGCCGCTTTCGACCACGGTCCCTGGCCGCGTCTGGGCCCGGGCGAGCGCGCCGACGCGCTCGCCCGGATGGCCGACGCGCTGCGCGAGCACTCCGCCGACATCACCGCAGATCACCGTCGACGAGATGGGAGTCGCGGTCCCTCTGGACCGAGAAACTCGGCCGCGCCCACTGGTTCGCGGACGAGTTGCGCGCCGGTCAGGTCTGGGTTGAACTGTTCGATCGCGGCGGACCCGGCGATGCCGATCTCCGGCCACAAGGAGTCCGGCTGGGGCGGCGAGCGGGGCTGGAAGGGCATCGAGGCCTACCTCACCACCAAGGCCGTCTACATCAGTCACTGAACGCCCGACAGCCGGGGCGGGCCGGCGCCCTCAGCGGATCCCGGCTCAGCCATCGGACCGCACTGTGCGTGAGGCTGCCAGTGCCGCCCGCGCGTCGGCGTCGAAGCCCAGCTCGGCGAGCACCTCGGCGGTGTGCTCGCCGAGCCCGGGAATTCCCGGGCGTCCTGTCGGGCGTGGCGTCGGCCCGACACCGAACTGGCAGCCCGGCGTCTCGGTGCGACCGCGCGCGCCCCAGTCGAAGCTGGCGACCCGGCCGGACTGCCGGGTGAGCGGATCGTCCAGGACCCGGGCGACGAAACCACGCCGGTCCACCTGCGCGACCGCCTCGACGGGCACGTCAGCCGCGGTGAGTCTGCGCACCCAGGCCTCCGCGGGTTCCGCCTGGAACACCTCCTCCAAAAGGCGTTCGGCGTCCTGTCGCCCCTCGCCGGCCCGCCGCAGCGGCGGTGGCGCGTCCGGCAGTCCGGAGATCGCGACCACCTGCCGTAGCCGCTCCCAGGCACCGGCATCCGGCACGGCCAGCGCGAACCATTCCCCGTCACCGGCCTGGTAGAGCCGATAGGCGGCGCCGTAGCCGGTCTGTTCCCCATCCAGCACCGGACCGCCGACGGCGGTGCCGCCGCGCACATAGGCACCGGACTTCAGGGTGAGCGCGGAACCCAGCAGCGAGGTGGACACCGACTGCCCCGCCCCGGAGCGCTTCCGGGCGTACAGAGCGGCGATCACCGCGCACGCGGAAAGCCAGCCGCCCGTGACGTCGATCGCGCCCCAGGCCATGAAGGTCGGCGGGCTGTCCGCGCCGCCCTGGCCCGCCTCGACGCCGGACAACGCCTGCATCAGATGGTCGTTCGCCGGTAGCAGTGCTCGCGGTCCCGTCGGCCCGAACCCGCTGGAATGGCCGTAGACGACATCGGGATTGGCCGTCCGCACGGTGGCTTCGTCGTAGCCGAGACGGTCGGCGAGGCCGACCCGCGCGTTGTGGTGGACGACGTCGCTCCACCGGAACAGCCCGGCAAGGACCTGTGCCGCCCCGGGGGCCTTGAGATCGACGGCCACGGCCCGCTTGCCGCGCTGACCGGCGGCGAACATCGGTTCCATGCTGCGATGGACGTCGCCCGACATCGGCTCGACCTTCACCACGTCGGCGCCGAGGTCGCCGAGTATCTGCGCGGTCACCGGGCCGGCGAGGTAGGCGGCAAGGTCCAGTACCCGCACTCCGGACAGCAGGCGCGTGCTCGCGCCGGGCCTGGCGCCGGTGTCGGCGACGCCGCCGGTGTAGGCAGCATCGGCGGGAGCCGCTGTGAGGGTGGACGTCGCGGTGACGCGGGCCACCGGCCCGAGCACGGTGACCGGTCCCAGGTCGGGGTTCTCCGCGGTGACGCTCAGGCCGGTCTCCCGTACATGCGGGTCGGTCAGGGCCTCGCCCGGCCGCAGGACCGGTTCACAGCGGATCCCGGCCCGGGACAGCCGGTCCAGCCAGTCAGCCCGTTCCGCGGTGGCGAACGTCGCCGCCCAGCGCCGGCCGCGTTCGGTGAGTGCACCGCTGACCAGGTCCGCGGTGTAGCCCTTCTCGCTGGGCTCGTCGCCGACCTCCTGAAGGAACGCCTCGTAGGCGCCTTTGGCCCCGAACCACAGCTGGATGTACTCGCCGTCGGCGCACCGGTAGGCGAAGCCGTCCGCCGGGCCCTGGTCGCGCCACAGCAGGTCGGTCGCGGGCGAGGGCACCTCGACCCGTCCGATGATCATCGGAAGGATGGCGCGCAGCCCGTCGGCCAGGGATGTCTCGACCCACCCGCCGACACCGGTCGTCTCCCGTTCGTACAGTGTCGCCAGCGCCCCCACGGTGACCGCCAGTCCGGCGCCGGCACTGGCCACGGCGAGGTCGGGAAACGCCGGCCCGCCCCGGTGCCCGCGGATCTGGGTCGGCAGCCCGGCGCGGGCCGCGACCAGCAGTTCCAGGTCGGGCAGTGGCCCGCGCGCGGTGTGCGTCGGCCGGACGCGACCGACGACGGTCCGCGGGTTGCGGGCGGCCAGTTCGGCGTAGCCGATCCCGCGCCCCTCCAGCAGTTCCTCCGGGCCGGAGAGGAACACCACGTCGGCCTCGGCCGCCAGCGCGAGGATTCTCGGTGCGGCCTCCGGAGACTCGTGATCGACCTCGATCACCGTGGTGCCGCGCTGCCAGACCCGTTCGAAGTCGACGCCCGTGTCCAGAGTCGAGCGGTGCGCCGACCGCACCCGCGTCACCTCCGCGCCCAGGTCACGCAGGAGCACTCCGGGCAGGTTGCTGGCCAGGCCTGATCCGACCGCGCTGGTCCCCAGCGAGATGTCCACCACACGTAGCCCGGACAACGCGGCCGCGTCGTCGATCGGTCGCAACTCCATCGCCACTCCGATCAGTCACCTCAGCTACCGCGACGGACGTCGCGAAGCTGGAAAACGCTCACTTACTCTGCCGGACGTGGTGGGACCGCGRGGGTCATCCGCCCTGTCCGGCGCGCAGCAGGATCCCGCCGCCCGGCGAGGCGCCGACACCGGACGCGTAGAGCGCGACCTCGGCATCGGGAAGTTGGTTGACGGCCGTCCCGCGCAGCTGGCGGACGCCCTCCAGAACGTGGGTGATGCCCTGCAGGTACACCTCGGCGAGGTTCCCGCCATGGGGGTTGACCGGTAGCCTGCCCTCCCGGAAGATCCCGCCGTCCTCGACGAACGGACCGCCCTCCCCGACGGGGCAGAAGCCCCAGTCCTCCAGACTCATGATCACTGAGGGTGTGAACCCGTCGTAGATGAGCGCGACGTCAACGTCCGCCGGCCCTAGCCCCGCGCGGGCGTACAGGTCGCGGGCGGCGCGGCGGTGACCTGTGCTGACGAAGTCCTCGTCGATGGTGTTGAACGACGCGGTGGCCCATTTGTACTCGCCCGTTGCCGCGACCGCGCTGACCACGACCGCCGGCTGGCGCAGGTCCCGGGCCCGTTCCGGGGTGGTGAGAATGACCGCCGCGGCACCGTCGGACTCCATGCAGCAGTCCAGCAGCCGCAGCGGGTCGCAGATCAGCCGGGACGCCTGGTGCTCGGCAACGGTGATCTCCTTGCGGAAGCGGGCCTCGGGGTTGTTCGCCGCGTTGCGCCGCGCGTTGACACTGACCTGCGCGAAATGCTCGGTGGTGGTGCCGTACAGGGACATGTGCCGGCGGGCCTTCATCGCGTAGATCGCCGCTGGAAGCGCCATGCCGAACGGCGCGCTGTAGGACGCCGACAGCGGGATCGCCTGCCCCGGCTGCACACCGGCGGCAACCGATCGACCCAGCCGGGCAGTCTGAATGATCGATCGCAGGACGACGACGTAGTCCGCGAGACCGGTGGCGATTGCCGCGTAGGCCCCCGCGACCGCTCCCGGCAGCCCCGACCCGCGCCCGCCCCAGGTCATCCCGGCGTAGCGCAGTTCCCGTGTGCCGAGTGCGACCGCCAGATCGGACGGCATGGTCGGGTCGTCGCAGTAGCCGGCGAACCCGTCGATGTCGCGGACATCGAGCCCGGCGTCCGCGCAGGCCTCGTGCACGGCGTCGAGCGCGATGCGGGTGAGTCCGAGCGGCGCCAGCTCGCCGGCCTTGCCGTAACGCGAGTGTCCGATCCCCACGATGCAGGCGGCATCCCGGAGGAAGCCGCTCACCGCAGGATCCGGAAGCAGGGTAGTGCCATCTCCGCTGCCTCGGCCGCGGTGAAGGGCACGGACGCGAAGGTCACCCGCTGGCCGACCTGCAGGTCAGCCTGCTGCCAGGCATCGATCACGTTGCTCAGGATGCGCACGGGATCTCCCTGCGTCGCATCCAGCGTGACGACCGCGACGTTGTAGAGCACCGGCTCATCGCGGCCAGCCGACCGGGCCCGGTCGGGCACCCAGATGTAGGAGTAGACGGTGCCGGTGCCGGGCAGCGTGGACCATCCCCACTGCCGCGAGGTACAGCGATAACAGCCGTCGGTGGGCGGGTAGCGGTGCGCGCCGCAGCCGGTGCAGCGCTGCACCTCCAGCCGGCCGGCCGCGGCCGCGCGCCACAGCTGCTCATTGACCGGGGCCACCACGGGGTCGGGCATCCCTACCGGCCGGTTGACCTCTTCGACCACCGCGCGGTCAGTCCTGCAGACCGAGCAGGCGCGCGGCGTTCCCGCGCAGGATCATGCGGATGGCCTCGGGGCTCAGTCCGTCCAGCTTGTTCAGCCACTCCGTGGGCCACAGCACACCCTCGGGATGCGGGTAGTCGGAACCGAACAGGACCCGGTCCGGCCCGATCGCCTCGACAAGACCGACGACGTCCTCCTCGTAGAACGGCGATACGTAGAGGTGCTCCATCAGGACCTCGCTCGGTCGCCCGGTCACCTCGCCGCCCGGCCAGAACCCCTTGCGCCCCATGTGGGCGGCGTGGTCGACGTCGTGCAGCAACGGGACAACCCAGTTGATCCCGCACTCCAACGCGACGATGGTCAACCCGGGGAACCGCCCGAACAGGTTGTTCAGGACGTAGGACGCCAGCGTGTCGGCAACCGGCTTACCGGAGACGAGGTACCACTGGAACGGCGTCTGCCCCTGCAGCGGCGGCGTCGGCGACTCCCCGAACTGGACGCCGAGGGTGGCCAGATACCGCGGGTCGGTGCTGTGGAAGACGAGCTTGACCCCCGCGTCCTGCAGCCGGGCCCAGAACCCGTCGTAGCTGGGGTCGACCGGCGAGCGCCCCCACAGCGGACCGGGCTTCATGACGACGGCCCGGGCTCCCGCGGCGATCACCTTGTCGAGCTCCGTGATGGCCCGCTCGGGGTCCATCAGGGAGATCATCGGCGCGGTGATGATCCGGTTGTCCCGGTCGAAGCCCCACTCCTCGTCCAGCCAACGGTTGTAGGCGCGGATGTTCGCGTACAACGCCGGAATGTCGTCGTGTAGCTCGTTCTCGGCCTGCAGCATCGCCGTCCCGAGCATCAGCCCGGCCTGAACGCCCTGCTCGTCCATCTTCGCGATCCGCGCATCGCGCAGCATCATGTCCGGATAGTCCCAGCCGCGGATGACCTCGTGGTGGACGAAGCCCTCCTTGCTGTCTGGGTCGTCCAGCATCGAGCGCAGCGACCCGGGCGCACCGATGTAGTCGGTCTGGATCACCCGCATGAAGCGGAACTGGCGCTCTCCGAAGTACAGCTTGCCGCGACCTCTGGCATCGACCCGCACGTTGATCGCACGGTCGGCGAACGACGGCTCGATGAAGCGGGTGAAGCAGTCGTACGGCTCGTAGTAGTGGTTGTCGGCGTCGATGAGCTGGTAGCCCGGGTCCGGGCGGGTCTGCGCGGCGTCGATGCTCATGCGTTGCTCCTCACGCGGGCTGACCTTGCGACTGCGGAACCCCTTCCGATAGCGACATGGTGAGTATATGCTCACTTTATTGTCAAGGGTCAGTGGGGCGTGAGCAGATCATCCGGCCGCTCGCGGCGATGGCGCTCGATCTCCTCGCGAAGGTAGTCGGCCCGATGGTGGCCGTACTCGCGCACCGCACCTGCCCCTGCACCGGCCAGATTCTGGGTGCCTGGGGCGGCCGGTTCGCCCGGTCCACCATCACCACTGCCCAGGGCTGGATCTCGAAGGAACCGCCGACTGCGGAGGACGTCATCGACCACTGGGACGAGATCGTCGACCAGGACGCCGCCGTGGACAACCCGAACGACATCATGATCTTCGCCTACGAGAACATGCGACTGCTCTGCGGCCACTAACTCACTGCTGCCCGCCCTGGGCTGGCAAGCGCGGCCGGCATCCCCGTCAGGTCGGGCATCATTCCAGCCGGAGCGAACATTCACTCATCTCTTGTGCGCCTGCCTCGCGGGTATTAGCGTGCCGGCATGGTCGAAGACAAGGTTGTGGTGGAACTCCAGCGGCACTGGGAGGACGGGTTCAACCAGTACGACCTCGACCTCGTCATGGCGCCGGTCGCCGCGGACATCGTGTTCAGTTCGCCGTTCGTGCCCCRCCTGACGGGCGACCCCGAGAAGGTGACGATCCAGGGCTACGAGGCCTTCCGGGCATACATCGACGACTCGATGCGTCGCGTCCCGGACATCCGTTACGCGATCCAGTCGTCCTTCGTCAGTACTCAGACGGTCGTGTTCGTCTACACCTGCAGCTTCACGGACGGCCAGGTCAAGGCAGGCGCTGACTCGATCCGACTGGATCGAGACGGCAAGATCGTCGAGTGGCGCTGCCATTACTCGTTCAATCCGGCCGCTCTCGACAGTCTGATCCAGGACTGAACGGGAAGCCGGGTGCGGGGAGCGGTCCGGGGTGCCCGCGGTGCTCCCGGACGCTGACCTGGCTGGAGGTTGTTCACCAGCGCAGCAACTGGGGTGGCTTCGCGCCGCGACCGAGGGCCGAACGGTGGTGGGAGTGCCGGCACTGCGACTGGGTCGGTTACCAGCCCCGGGCAGGCGGAGCGCTGACCGCGATGCGACGTCTCGTGGGTGAGGAGGGAACCTGCTTCTTCTGCGGTGAGGAGGAGGCCAACGTCGTCAGCGCACCGTCGGACGACAGCGACGGCTGGCGCCGGGACTGGCTGGTGTGCCTGGTCTGCGGCACGAGCAACCCGCGTCGTTACAGGTCCTGAGGGCACGGTCCGCGGAGCGGGTCGCGAGCGGACTCGGTGGGCCGGCGCGAAGTGGGCCTGCGCGAACGACGAGATGAACAGATGCGGGGTCAGTTGCGGGGCAGTGCCGCCGGTGGCCGGTGGCCGGTTCCGCGGAACCGGCCGCACAGGCAGCGCGTACGGCCGCGGCCCCGGGCCGGGCGACCTGCAGGTCGCCCGGCCCGGGGCCGCGGAGGGCCTTCCGGCTGCCGCTCAGCCGGCGTGAATCGGGACCCCCTCGCCCTGCGGGATGTCGTCCCGGCCTGCCCGGACGAGGAAGAGGACGGTGATCAGGGCGAGCCCGATCATCACCGCGCTCCAGACGAACGAGGTGGTGTAGCCCTCGACCGCCGCCTGCGCCTGCGCGGCCGGCCCGGTGCCGTGACTGGTGAGGTAGTCGGTCACCGCCGTCGCGTAGACGGTGTTCAGCAGCGCCACACCGAGGGACCCGCCGACCTGCTGGGTGGTGTTCACCAGTGCGCTGGCCACACCGGCGTCATGCTCGGCGACACCGAGCAGCGACACGCTCGACATCGGCACGAAGGCGAGGCCCATCCCGAAGCTGATCAAGAGCTCGGCCGGGAGAACGTGGCTGGCGTAGCCGGTGTCGACGCCGATCTGGGTCAGCAGCACCAGGCCGCCGACGGCGAGCGCGCTGCCGAGGACCATCAGGATCTTGGGGCCAGTCCGGGGCAGGAGCTGGCTGGCGATCCCGGCGGAGAAGATGATGCCGGCGCTGAAGGGCAGGAAGGCGAAGCCGCTGCGCAGCGCGCTGTAGCCCAGTGTCTGCTGGAAGTAGAAGGTGAGGAACAGGAACATCGCGAACAGCCCGCCACCGATCAGCATCGAGGCGAGGAAGGAGCCGCCGCGGTTGCGCTCCAGCGGCACCCGCAGCGGCAGCAGCGGGTTGGCGGTCCGGGCCTCGATCACGACGAACGCGGCGATCAGCACGAACGCGCCGACGAGCAGGCCGATCGTCTTGCCCGATCCCCAGCCGTCGTCGGCGGCGACGGTGAAGCCGTAGACCAGGGCGAGCAGACCGCCGGTCACCGTCACGGTGCCCGGGATGTCGTAGCTGGGCGTGCCCTCGGCCTTGCTCTCCCGCACGATGGGCAGCGCCGCGGCCGCGGCGGCCAGCGCGATCGGGACGTTGACGAGCAGGCACCACCGCCACGACGTGTACTCGGTCAGCAGCCCGCCGACGATGAGGCCGATCGCGGCACCGCCGCCGGAGATCGCGCCGTAGACACCGAACGCGCGGGCGCGCTCCTTGCCCTCGGTGAAGGTCACCGTGATGAGCGACAGCGCCGCCGGCGCGAGCAGTGCGGCGCAGGCTCCCTGCAGGGCCCGCGCCGCGAACAGCAGCTCGGCGTTCGGGGCCGCGCCACCGAGCGCCGAGGCGCCGGCGAACCCGATCAGGCCCCAGATGAAGATCCGCTTGCGGCCGAGGAAGTCGGCGATCCGGCCGCCGAGCAGCAGCAGGCCGCCGAAGGCCAGCGTGTAGGCGGTCATGACCCACTGCCGGTCGGCGGTGGAGATTCCCAGGTCGGCCTGCGCGTGCGGGAGCGCGATGGTCACGATCGAGGCGTCCAGCACGACCATCAGCTGGGCGACGGCGATCACGCTGAGCGCGACCCAGCGGCGGGGGTCGAGGTGCGCCCCCGGCTCTGGTGACCCGACCGCGGCGGTCGAGGAGCCGCCGCCGGCGACGTCGGTGGATGCGGTCACGAAGATCTCTCCTGATGTCTGGGGGTGATCTGTCGGAGTGGCCACCGAGGCGGCCGGGATGCTTGGCAGCCGAACAGTACGTCACCGAATAGTACCGGACCAAACTAATTTCTAGGCGGGCAGGCGGTGATCAAATACACTCGTGTCGTGGACGCTGGGTGGGACATATGCCCTGGGGAGCCGACGGACGTATGCGCTGGCGGGCCGACGCCCGACAAGGTCGACGACTTCGTCGAGCAGTGGCAGCGCGAGCGTCCGGATCTGGATCTGAGCGCGATGGCGCTCTTCGCGCGCATGAAGGTCTTCGTCGGCGCCCTGGCGACGGCCATGAACCGCCCGCTCGAGGAGCACGGCCTCACGCTCGGTGACTTCGAGGTGCTTGGCGCGTTGCGGGCGTCCGGTCCGCCGTGTGTGCTGATCCCCTCCCAGCTCTCCGAGCAGCTGATGATGTCGCGGGCCGGCATCACCAGCCGCCTCGACCGCCTGGAGACCGCCGGCCTGGTGGAACGCCGGCTGGACCCGGCCGACCGGCGCAGCTTCCGGGTGGGCCTCACGGACAGCGGGCGCGTCGCCATCGACGCCGCGTTCGCCGAGCACATCGCGAACTTCACCCGGCTGGCGAACACGCTGACCGCCGAGCAGCGCGAGAATCTCGACGACATCCTGCGGACCCTGCTGCGCGCACTGTGAACACATCCGGTGCGGTCGGCATCGGGGCACGTGCTGACAGGTGACGGGGCGGACGGGTGACGGGGACGGACAGGAGCGCGCGGACATGAAGGTGGCCTTCATCGGCCTGGGCACCATGGGCTTCCCCATGGCCGGGCACCTGACCGGGGCCGGTTTCAGCACCGTCGTCCACAACCGCACCGAGGCGACCGCCCGCCGGTGGGTGGAGCGGTACCCGGGCAGCTCCGCACCCACCCCCGCCGAGGCCGCGACCGGCGCGGACGTCGTCTGCGTCTGTGTCGGCGCCGACGACGACGTCCGCGAGGTGCTCACCGGGCCGGCCGGTGCGCTGGCGGCGCTGCGGCCCGGCGCCACCATCGTCGATCATTCGACCACCTCCGCCGAGCTGGCGGTGGAGATCGCGGGCCGGGCCGCGGAGGCCGGTGTCGGCTTCGTCGACGCCCCCGTCTCCGGCGGGCAGGCGGGCGCCGAGGCCGGCCGGCTGAGCATCATGTGCGGCGCCGACCCGGCCGTGCTGGAGACCGTCCGGCCGGTGCTCGCCGCCTACGGGGCCACCATCACCCGCATCGGCCCGGTCGGCAGCGGCCAGC
The DNA here is from genome assembly GCF_001983215.1 of Frankia sp. CcI49. Lineage (NCBI taxonomy): Bacteria > Bacillati > Actinomycetota > Actinomycetes > Frankiales > Frankiaceae > Frankia > Frankia sp. CcI49. The sequence continues at coordinate 155,817 of NZ_MOWP01000018.1, read as the reverse complement.
TGACGAAGATGGTCAACCAGATCCTGGTCGCCTCGGCGATCGCCGGCGCCGCGGAGGCCCTCAACTTCGCGATGGCGGCCGGCCTCGACACCGATCTCGTGCTGGCCGCGGTCGGCGGCGGCGCGGCCAGCTCCTGGTACCTGAACAACCGCGGCCACACCATGGTCCGCGACGAGTTCGACTTCGGCTTCGCCGTCGACTGGATGCGCAAGGACCTGCGCATCTGCCTGGCCGAGGCGGCCCGCCGGGATATCCCGCTACCGTTCGCGACCCGGGCTGAGGCCGACTACGCGGCAGCCCAGCAGCGCGGCGACGGCGGCCTCGACGCCACCGCCGTCATCCGCCTTCGCCGGGCCGAGACGCCCCGGGCCGACCCCGGCCCCGCCGCCGACTGACGGACGGAGCCGGGAGCTGGGATCCGGGCCGGGCCGGGCCGTGGGTCCTCGCGGTCAGTGGCGGGGGGTGCGGACGTCCAGCCAGACCAGCCGGTGGTCGGAGCTGGGGAACGGGTAAGTGCCGGTCAGCCGGGACAGCGGGTCCGACGACGGCGGCCAGAACACGCCCGCACCCGTGACGGCGAGGGTCCGTGACGGGAGGACGTAGTCGGCCCGCAGGTTGCCCGGCGCCGTGTCCGCGAAGTCGGCGGTGTCCTGGGCCGGGTCGCCGCGGTGGGTGGTGTTGGCACCGCCCTGCAGGGCCGCGGCCTCGACGGCGCCGGTGCTCGTCGGGATGACCGTGCTGTTCACCCAGCGGCTGTCGAGCAGCTGGGTGGCGGCGGAGGCCACGCTGTCCCCGTCGAGGGGGTCGGCGTTCATGTCCCCGGCGATGACGAAGCGCTCTCCCGGCTTCAGCCCGCCGCGACGGCCCCGGTCGTCGTAGAGGTAGGAGGCCGCACCCGGGCGGATGTAGTCGGCCCAGAGCCGGATCTCGTCGTGGTTGCGCCGTCCGTTGCGGTCCTCCGGCCCGTCGAACGTCGGCGGGGTGGGATGGCTCGCCAGCAGGTGCACGGTCTCGCGCCCGACCCGGATCGGGACGTCCCAGTGGCTCTTCGAGGAGAGCCGGAAGGCCGCGAGCTCCTGCGGCGAGTACCAGTCGGCGGGTGCCGCCGTGGCCGGGTCGTCGGGCAGCAGCGCGCCCGGCATGTCCTTCCAGCGGAAGTTCTGGAAGGTCCGGACCGCGCCGGTGTCGATCGGGAACCGGGAGTAGACGACCATGCCGTACTGCCCGGGGAAGGCGCCGAAGCCGAGGGAGTCGTCGCCGTAGCCGGCGGCGCCCGGGGTCGTCACGACCTGGCCGTCGTTGTTCAGGTCGAAGCCGGAGGCGACGCCGGTGTTGCTCGGGGCGATGTACCAGTACGGATAGCGCAGCGCCTGGGCGCCGCCCTGACCGCGGCCCAGGTAGTTGTCGTTGAACAGCCGCGCGGCCACCGGGTCGTGGTCGAACTCGTTGATGAGCAGGACGTCGGGGCGGGTCCGCTGGATGATCTCGGCGACCGTCCTCGCCTGGGCGTTGTCCGGGGTGGACAGGTCCGTCCGCAGCTGGCCGGCCGCGGCCCGGTTGAGCGAGGCGTTGAAGGTGGCGACGCGCAGGGTCGCGCCGCTGCCCGCCCTGTCGGCGGACGCTCCGCCGGTGAACGCGCCGCCGATGGACGTGGGGGAGGAGGCCCCCGCCGCGCTGGCTCCCGCCACGGTGCCCAGCGCGCCGACGACGAGTGCACCGGCCGCGGCGGCGGTCACGGCACGGATGATCCTGCGATGATGCCGGTTCACGGAGCCCTTTCCATACCTTGGGCAGGCCGGTGAACACCATCAGGTGCGCTGAGGGACGTCGGAGCCCGGCCACGAGTCGTTGCGCAGCCGGTGCTGCGCGCTGCGTAGCCTAGGTAGCGAAGATGAACTGCCACGGACCGTGAGAAACCAGGATGCTTACGCCTCGGCGATCGGCCCGGGGCCGTGGCCACCAGGTTCGGCAGGCTCGCCGTGCGTTGCGGGGCCACCCCCAGGCCGGGCGCCAACGCGGCGTCGCGCCTGCGGCCGGGCCCCGGCGCTCAGGCGGCCAGCGGCATGACCTTGTACTCGAGGTACTCGCCGGACAGCACCGGGGCGTGCTTCGGCGCCTCGCCGTCCACCCGGCAGGTCGGCAGGCACTCGATGAGCGCGTTCCAGTTCGGCTGGTGGAAGAACGGCATCGAGATGCGCGGGACGGACCGGTCGGCGGGCGGCGGCACCAGCACCCGGTGCATCGTCGAGACCCACCGGTCGTTGGTCCACAGCGCCATCAGGTCGCCGATGTTCACCACGTAGGAGCCGGGGACGTACGGCACGTCCACCCATTCACCGCTGCGGCGGTCGATCACCTGCAGGCCGCGGACGTCCTGGTAGAGGATGGTCACGGTGCCCGAGTCGGTGTGCGGCATCTTGCGGAACTGCTCCGGGCCGACCTCGCCGCGGACCGCCGGGTAGTAGTTCGCGCAGAGGTTGGTCAGGTGCTCGTCGATGATGCCGTCGAAGTGCGTCTCGGCCAGCCCGAGGCCGAGGGCGAACATCCGCATCGTGGTCTGGGCGAACCGCTCCAGCTCGGTGTAGAGCGCGAGCCAGGCCGGGCGCATCGCCTCGACCTCCGTCGGCCAGACGTTCGGCTTCGACCAGACGTCGAAGTGCTCGCCGAGCCCCGCGCCCTCGGCGACGCCGGGCTCACCGAGGCGGTTCATCGTGAACAGCTCGCAGATGTCGGGGCGCCGCGCCCGGGCGTACTCCTGCGAGTCGGGGTCCTCGACGAACCCCTCCAGGTTGATCGTGTCCAGGTCGTAGCCGGCGCCCTGGTTGTGCCAGACCCGCAGGCCGCGCAGCGTCGGGTCGCCCTTGGCCGCCAGGTAGCGCTCCTTGGCCGCCATCGGCAGCTCGAAGAACGTGCGGACCTCGTCGATCGCGGTCTCCATCAGCGTCGGGTCGATGCCGTGGCCGACCACCGTGAAGAAGCCGGACGTCCGGCAGGCCTCGTCGAGCGCCGCGCCCACCGCCGCCCGCCGTGCCGGGTCCGAGCTGGTCGCCCCGGAAAAGTCGATCACCGGGACGTACCCGGGCACCACGACCGCGTCGGTCGTACTGGGTGCGGTCACTGCCTCGGACACTGAAGCCTCCTGCTCCGCCTGGCTACCCCTACCCGGCCGACGGGTCGGCCGGGGGTTGACGCCCGCTCCGCGCCATTGCTCAGTGCAATACACGCCCTGGGCGGGCTCGAGGGCAAGCAACGGTGCGGGATTTCACCGGACCGTTACGAACGGGCGGATTTCTCGGTGCGGGCGGCCAGTCAGTGCGGGCGGCCGCGCGGGACGGCGGCGGACATGACCAGGATCCGGGCCGCGCCGGCACCGACCGAGCGCCACCGGTGCGGGGTCGTCGCGGCGTACCAGATCGCGTCGCCCGGCCGCAGGTGCTCGGTCCGGTCGGCCTGGAGCTCGATGACGACCTCGCCTTCGAGCAGGTAGACGAACTCCTCGCCGTCGTGCTCGAACCAGTCCCCGAGGAAGCCGCCGGCCCGGACGGTGACCTCCTGGACCTGGATGAGCTTGCTGGGCGCGCCGACCAGCACCCGCGCGAAGGCCGCGTCCGGCCGGTCCTCGATCGTCGTGCCGGCCGCCGTTCCCGCCCTGGTCACGACCACATCGTCGGCGTCCGAGGGGAGCAGGTCCTGCGGGGAGAGCTCCAGGGCGTTCGCGATCCGGTAGAGCGTCTGGATGCTCGGGTTGTTGCGCCCGTTCTCCAGCTGGCTCAGGTAGGGCTGGCTGACGCCGGCCCGTTCGGCCAGCACGGTCATCGGCATCCCGGCCCGCCGGCGGGCTGCCCGGATCGCCGTGCCGATGGCGCGCATGGCCGGCTGCGGCCCGCCTCCCGCCGACCCGCCCGCGCCCGCCGCCGCAGCGCCCGCCGCCGCAGCGCCCGCCGCCGCAGCTGCCGCACCCGGAGCCGCCTGGGCGGGGATGGCGCCGGTAGTGTCGTCGCCGGCGTTTTCGCTGGTGGTGGCACTGGTGGTGGGGTTGTGGCGTGGGGGCGGGGCCGACGCCGAGGGGCGTGGGCGTGCGGCCATGCGGGTGTCCTCCAGACGAGCCGGGTCGGATGCCGGGAATGCGACCCGGGCGTGATCACGATCGTGCCATGCCGGACGGGGCCGCCGGTTGGACGGGCCCCCCGCCGGAGCCCGCCGCCGGAGCGGGCGGCGCAGGACCCGCCCGGGAGAGCGGGCGGCCCGGGGAGCGCCAGCCAGCCTGGCAGCTGGCTACTGATGGTAGGTGGCGGCTCCACCTTGATCTGATCGATGTGACAAGAAATTCTCACGATTGTTATAGGTGTGGCCTATATTCACTCCCGCTGGTGCGGTGACATCCACCGACCAGGAGAGGGAGCGTCGCATGACCGAGCTGGTCCCGGTGGTGGACATCGGCGGGCTGCACGACGGTGACCCGCGCCGGCGCCGGGAGATCGCGTCCGCGATCGACGACGGATGCCGCCGGGTGGGGTTCCTGGAGATCGTCGGGCACGGGGTCGAGCCGGTGGTGATCGACTCGGCGCTGCGCGAGCTCGACGCGTTCTGGGCGCTGCCGGCCGAGACGAAGCTGGGCTACGTCCCCGCGGACGTCATGACCAACCGCGGGTACAGCCCGCCGAAAGCGGAGTCGCTGGCCTACAGCCTCGGTGTGAACGCCGAGCCGGACACCTTCGAGGCGTTCAACATCGGCCCGGAGGGCTGGCCCGCTGGTGACCCCGTGTACGAGCGGGAACGCGACGGGGTGTTCGCCGCGAACCTGTGGCCCACCGACCCGCCGGGCCTGCGTCCCGCACTCACCGCGTACTTCGCCGCCGTCTCCGGGCTGGCCCGGCGGCTCACCGCGATCTTCGCGGTGGCGCTCGGCCTGCCCGAGAACTACTTCGACGCGTTCACCGACCACTCCACCGACACCCTGCGCGCGCTGCTCTACCGCACCGCCCCGCGCGGCGGGAACGTCACGGCCGGCGACGCGCCCGCGGATGCGGATGCGGCGGCCGGTGAGCCGGCCAGGATGGGTGCGCACACCGACTACGGCATCCTGACCGTGCTCTACGGCGACCAGGTGCCCGGCCTGGAGATCGTCGGCCCGGACGGCGGGTGGCACCCGGTCATCCCCAGGCCCGGGGCCTTCCTGGTCAACCTCGGTGACCTGCTCGCACAGTGGACCAACGACCACTGGGCCTCCACCGTGCACCGGGTGGTGCTGCCCGTCCCGCGGGCCGACAGGGTGGCCCGGCGGCGCTCGATCGCGTTCTTCCACGACGGCAACTACGACGCCCGGGTCGAGTGCCTGACCACCTGCACCGGCGCCGACGACCCGCCGAAGTACCCGCCGGTGGTCGCCGGCGAGCACCTGGCCGCGAAGTTCGCCGCCCCGCGGCTGCACCGCCCGACGACGGCGACGTCCACGCTCGGTGACCGAACGGGCGCGCTCACCCGCTGAGCCGGCGGCCCACACAGACGGAAACCGGCCGGCAACGACCGGGGACCGATCCGGAAACAGGCCTCCTTAATATTGCTTCATGCAATGAGCTGGGCAGGTGTAGGGCCGACGGGACACACGTCCGCGCCGACCCGTCGACACCACGCCCGCTCGTCCCGTGGCGCCGATCTCATCCCGGACGCCCCATCACCTCTCCCAGGAGAACCCATGTCGACGCTGTCCGACCGCCGCGCCTTCCTCCGCCGTGGGGTGGGTCTTGCGGCGTTTGGCCTGGCAGTTCCCACCGTGCTGAGCGCCTGTTCGGATGACGACTCCGACACCGCCACCACCTCGACCGGCTCGGCCGCGACCGCCGGCCCGGCGGACTACGGCGACATCAGCTTCCGGCTCTCCTACACCCAGGGCGTCGCGTTCGCGGGCACCTATATTGCTGTGAGCGATGGCCTGTACGGCAAGCAGGGCTTCGGTGATGTCACGCTGATCCCCGGCGGCCCGTCGGCAACCCCGTCACCGACCGACGTCGGCACCGGCAAGGCGTTCCTCGGTGTGGCCTCCACCCCCGACCAGGTCGCGGCCGCCCGGCTCAACAACGGCGCCAAGGTCAAGATCGTGGGCGCGCTCTACCAGAAGAACAGCTACGCGATCACCTCGCTCACCTCCGCGCCGATCAGCAGGCCGGCCGACATGGTCGGCAGGAAGATCGGTGTGCAGGCCGTGAACACCACCGTCTGGGAGGCGTTCCTGGCGGCGGCCGGCATCGACGCCGATGACGTCACGGCCGTGCCCGTCCAGTACGACCCGACGCCGCTGACCACCGGCGAGGTCGACGGCTGGTTCTCCTACGTCACCAACGAGCCGATCACGCTCGCGGCCAAGGGCCACCAGGTGACCACGATGCTGCTGGCCGACAACGGCTACCCGCTCGTCGCGCAGGTCTACATCGCGCAGGACTCCTCCATCTCCGACAAGCGCGACGAGCTCAAGGCCGCGCTGAAGGCGGAGATCTCCGGCTGGGTCACCCAGGCGACCACGCCGAGCCGCGGCGTCGACCTGACCCTGCAGACCTACGCCAAGGACGCCGGCCTCAACAAGGACGTCGTCACCAAGGTCGCGGACGTCCAGAACGGCCTGATCCTGACCGCGGGCACGAAGACCGCCGGACTGCTGACGGTCAGCGACGCGCTGGTCGACACCAACATCAGGACGCTGGCCGCCTCCGGGTACGAGATCGACGCCGCCGACCTGTTCGACCTGTCGCTGCTCGACGAGATCTACCAGGAGTCCCCCGAGCTGATCTCCGGGCTGCCGGCGGTCCCCGCCTCGTGACCGTCGCGAGCGCGGCCACGTCCAGCGGCCCTGGCCCCAGCCCCAGCCGCCCCACACGCCCCGGCAGGCCCGGCAGCGGCAGCCCCGGCAGCGGTTCGGCAGCGACCCAGTGGCTTGGCACCGTCGGGCGGACCGTCCGGGCCCGACTGCTCGCGCCGACGCTGACACTCGTCGGTGTCGTCGCGCTGTGGGCGCTGGTCGGTGCCTGGCAGCCCGCCTACGTGCCCGGCCCACGCGCCGTCGTGACCGCGCTCGCCGACAACGGGGACATGGTCCGCTCGAACGCGAGCGCGACCCTGTCCGGCGCGTTCAAGGGATGGCTGTGGGGTAACGCGGCCGCGGTCGCCCTCGTGCTCCTCGGGGCGTTCCTGCCCCGCACCGAACGGCCCATCCTGCGGATCTCGGTCGTCGTCTACTGCCTGCCGGCGATGGCGATCGGGCCGGTGCTGCAGGCACTGCTGCCCGGCAACGGCGCCTCGGTCGCGATCGCCGCGCTCAGCGTCTTCTTCAACACGCTGCTGGCCGGGGTGCTCGGTGTCCGCACCGCTCCGCGCGCCGCGCTCGACGTGGTGCACGCGGCGGGCGGGCGCCCGGTCACCCAGACCCTGCGGGTGCGGCTGCGCGCGTCACTGCCGAGCCTGTTCGCCGGCCTGCGCATCGCGGCACCGGCGGCCATGCTCGGCGCGATCCTCGGCGAGTACCTCGGCGCGGACCGCGGCCTGGGCAACGCGATCATCACCACCCAGCAGCAGATGGACCTCGCGCTCACCTGGGCGCTGGCCCTGGTCGCGACCGTGATCGCCGGCGCGGGCTACGTCCTGACCGGACTGGTCGGCCGGCTCGTCGCCCCGTGGGCGGGTGAGACGGTGGACCTGACCCCGTCGCTGGACCCGGACGCCGACGCGCGCCGGCGCAACGCCGACCGGCCGGCGCCGCTGCGCTGGGCCCGCACCGCCGGCGCCGCGGTCACCTCCGCCGCCGCCGTCGTGGGCCTGTGGTGGGGTCTGATCACCGTCTTCGACCTCTCCGACCTGGTCGCCAAGACTCCCGTGGACGTCTGGGAGTACATGGTCAGCGCGCCGAAGGCCGGGGAGCACCGCTCCGAGCTGTTCAGCGCGCTGGGGACGACCCTGCAGGAGGCGGCGATCGGCTTCGTCGCCGGAACCGCCATCGCGATGGCGCTGGTGACGCTGCTGGCACTGTGGCCGGCCGCGAGCCAGGCCCTGATGCCGGCCACGATCCTGCTGCAGTCGGTGCCGCTGACCGTGTTCACCCCGCTGATGCTGACGATGTTCGGCAGCGGCCTGACCGCCACCGTGGTCATCGCCGGCATCATCGTGTTCTTCCCGACGCTGGTGACCGTGCTCGACGCGGTGCGCGGAACGCCCAGACCGATGGTGGACCTGATCCGTGCGTCCGGCGGTGGCCGGTTCGCGATCCTGGTGAAGGCCCAGCTGCCGACGTCGGTGCCCGCGCTGCTCAGCGCGGCCCGGATCTCGGCACCGCGGGCACTGATCGGCGCGCTCGTCGCCGAGTGGCTGGCCACCGGGCGCGGCATCGGCTTCCTGATGCTGCGCTCGACGGCGACCTACAAGTACGACCAGCTGTGGTCGGCCGTGGTGCTGACCACGTTCGTCATGGTGCTCGCCAACGCGGCCGTCACCAGCCTCGAACGCCTCAGCCACCGCCGCCTCGGCATCTCCTGACGGCATCGCGGGTGAGAGGCTCACGAGACAGCGCGTCGGCTCAGCTCTCGGCAGGCGGGATGTTGGGGTTGAGCCGGAAGCGGTTCTCCGGGTCGTAACGGCGCTTGACCTGTCGAAGGCGCTCGACGTTGCTTCCCCAGGCCCGTGCCCGGGCGGCGTCGTCGAGGTCGGCGTCACCGCCGAAGTTGAGGTAGGTGCCCGACGCGGCCCGAAGCCTGACGGCATCGTCGTAGGCATCGCGCACCCAACGGATGTTCGCGCCGTCGTCGGCCGGGTCCAGCCAGTTTCCGTCGAGGCTCAGCATGTACCGGGCGCTGCGATCGCCGAACGCGGTCTCCGCCGGCCCGACCCGCGCCATGGCGCCGCCCAGGAGAGGCGCGTGGACCATGGTCATCGGATGCGGGCGGTCCTGGCCGACGCGGGCCACGAACGCGGTCGCGTCCTCGTCGAGGCGGTCCAGGTAGACGGACTTCCAGTAGCTCTGCAACCCGCCCTTCGGGAAGAAGGCGTCGAGGGAGGACTGCGCTGCCCGGTAGGGCAGGGCCTGGCTCATGTCGGCGAGCGGCGGGCCGAACTCGGCGAGCGCCCGACACGCCCGCCGGCCCTCGTCCGGATCGCCCGCGTACACGGCGGCCACGATGAACACGTCGCGGTTGTGCACGGCGGGCGGCAGCGCGGGCGCCGCCGGCAGTGACCACAGCATGGCACGGCTGGTGACCTCGTCGGGGACGGTGGACGTCCAGTCCCGCCAGCGGGGGAGCATCTCGGCGGCGTCTTCGATCGGGTAGGCGACCATGCCGTTCCAGACGACCGGGCCGAGCGGGTAGGCCTCGAACTCGAAGGACGCCACCACGCCGAAGTTGCCGCCCCCGCCGCGCAGCGCCCAGAACAGGTCCTCGTKCTCGGAGGCGCTGCACCGCACGACGTCGCCGCTGGCCGTCACGACCTCGGCCGCACGCAGCGCATCGCAGGCCAGCCCGTACCTGCGGTGCAACCAGCCGATTCCGCCCCCGAGCGTCAGGCCGGCCACCCCCGTGGTCGACACGACCCCACCGGGTACCGCGAGCCTGTGCAGCTGCGTCTCACGGTCGACATCGCCCCAGGTGGCACCACCAGCCACCCGCACCCGCCGCTGCTGCGGGTCGACCCAGACACCCCGCATCGCCGACAGGTCGATCATCAGGCTGTCGTCGGCCGTGGAGGTACCGGCGATGCTGTGGCCGCCGCCGCGGACGGCGACGAGCAGGTTTCGCGTTGCGGCGAGACGGACGGCGTCGACGACGTCAGCGGTCCCGGTGCACCGGATGATCAGCCCTGGTCTGCGGTCGAGCATGGCGTTCTGGATGACCCGCACGTCGTCGTATCCGGCGTCGCCCGCGGTCAGAACCTCCCCGCGGAAGATCGCGCGGATCTCCTCGACCGTCTCGTCCGAAAGCGTCTGCCGCTCGCCTTCCAGCGTAAGCACCTGTGCCGACATGGCGCGTCCCTCCCCTCGTGCTTACCGGTGCTCACCGGTAAGCACCGGTCTGCGTCACCCACCCCTCCAGACTCGCGCCACGGCCGGATGGTCGCAAAGCGTGCCGGCACGTCAGGTCCAGTCACCGGTTTCGGTATTTCAGACGGGGCAATGAGGTAGCTGGATGGGCCGATCTCGAACCGCGGACGGATGTGATCGAACGATCTGACGAGCTGGCCTGACGAGCTGGACCGCCCCGTTGTCCTGATCGAGGAGTGGCTGTGAGCAACCCGGATCCGACCTTCTACCGCTCGCCGGGCGATGCTGCGGCGGCCCCGCCGGAACATCTGGCCTATGTCGCGGCATTCGATCCGGAAGGAGCCATATCGGATGCAATGACCGTGGTCGACGTTGATTCCACCTCGTCGTCCTACGGCCAGATCGTCGGTTGGGCCGACCTGCCGGGGCTCCGCGACGAGTTGCACCACTTCGGCTGGAACGCGTGCAGCAGCGCGCTCTGCCACGAGCACCACGGGCATGACGGCGGCCTGGAGCGACGTTATCTCGTCGTGCCGGGGCTGCGGTCCTCCCGGATCCATGTACTGGACACCCGGCCGGATCCACGCAGCCCGCGCCTGGTGCACACGATCGAGGCGGCCGAGCTCGCCGCCAGGGCCGGCTACTCCCGGCCGCACACCGTCCACTGCGGGCCGCATGGTCTGTACCTGTCGGCGCTGGGCGGGGCGGACGGCGCCGACGGGCCCGGCGGGGTGGCGCTGCTCGATCATGACACGTTCGAGGTGGTCGGCCCCTGGGAACAGGACCGCGGCCCGCAGTACCTGGCGTACGACCTGTGGTGGCATCTCACGCAGGGGGTGGCGGTCACCTCCGAGTGGGGGACGCCGTCAATGATCGAGGACGGGGTCAACGCCGAGCTCCTGCTCGGCCGGAAGTACGGCCACGCTCTGCACTTCTGGGACCTCGGCAGCGGTAAGCACCTGCAGACCGTCGATCTGGGGCACGACAACCAGATGGTGCTGGAGGTGCGCCCGGCCCACGATCCGCGCGCCTCCCACGGCTTCGCCGGCGTCGTCACCAACGTCACGGATCTTTCCGCGTCGGTGTGGCTGTGGTACCGAGACGGTGACGGGTGGGCCGCGCGGAAGGTCATCACGATTCCGCCCGAACCCGCGGACCCGGCTGATCTGCCACCGGTCATTCGTCCGTTCGGCGCGGTCCCCGCCCTGGTGACCGACATCGACCTGTCCGTCGACGACCGTTGGCTCTACGTGTCCTGCTGGGGAACCGGAGAGCTCAAGCAGTTCGACGTTCGGGACCCGTTCTCACCCCGGGAGGTCGGGTCGGTGCGCCTCGGTGGGATCACGCGCCGCACCCCTCATCCGGCCGCCCCGGACGAGCCGCTCGCAGGCGGGCCGCAGATGGTCGAGATCAGCCGGGACGGACGTCGGGTCTACCTGACGAACTCGCTGTACTCGGCGTGGGACGACCAGTTCTACCCGGACGGCGTCGGCGCGTGGATGGCGCGCCTCGATGCGGACGTGGACGCGGGCGGGATCAGCCCGGACGTCCGCTTCTTCCCCCACGGCGCCGACTTCCGCGGCCGACGCGTGCACCAGATCCGGCTGGAGGCCGGCGACGCCTCGTCCGACTCCTACTGCTTCGCCTGACGCGGTGCCGGATGAGCTGTGCTGTCAGCGGATCGGTAGCGTCAGGGAGGGGCCGGGGGTGGCCATGCCGCGGCGCCGTCCTGACGATCCGGCGCCGGCGCCGGCTCCGGTGCTGGCGCCCGGGTCCGCGGCGCGGGGCGTGGGGACGGCGACAGGCAGCGGGCCGGTGGCCAGACCGGCGTAGCGGGTCTCCTTGCGGACCTGGTAGACCCAGCTCTTGCTGACGGTGACGCCCCATCGCGCGAGCAGGGCCACAGCGGCCGTGGCCGAGCCGCCGGACTCGTCGAGGGCGCGGATGATCGCCGCGCGCTTCACCGACGGGTCCGTCGCGTCGAGGCCGGTCAGCGGCGCTGGTCCGGTCCGGGCGCCGAGCCTGCCGGGTGCTGGCTGGCGTACGGCGGCCGCCGTGGACCTGAGCTGGCCGGTGCTGGCGGAGGGACCGGCCGCGGTGGGCTGGTCACTTTCCGCCGGACCGTCCGGACCGGCGGACGAGTTCGACGTCCCGGCGTCTGCTGTCGAGGTCGCCGGTGGCGTGGCCGCCGTCGCCACCGGCACCGGCACCGGCACCGGCATCGGCATCGGCATCGGTGCCGGCGCCGGCGCCGGCGGTTGCGCGGGTCGCGGGCCCGTGGCCTCGGGTGGTGCCACGGAGAGGGCGGGCGTCGCTGTCGGGTCTGCCGGTGCCTGGGCAGGCGGGGCCGCGAGCCGCCGGTCGGGATGGATCTGGCGCATGAGCAGCTCGTACGAGCCGAGCAGAGCCAGCGGCGGCCAGCCGGCGATGACGCGGGCGCTGATGGTGGGGTCCGCGTGCAGCACGTTCGCGGCCAGGGAGGCACAGGCTCCGGCGGCCAGCAGGCCCCCCGACAGCCAGGACCGGCGCCGCCCCGCGCGCCGGTCACCGAGCATGGCCATGGACGCCGCCACGATCAGGCCGTCCACGCTGAACGGCAGGACGGTCGCCGTCATGGGGTCCTCGCCGTACTGCAGGGCGACACCGCGCATGTGCCGGTAGGAGACGAAGGCCGCGACCGTGGCGACCGTGGCCACCGCGATGACCGTCGTGATCCGGATCGCCCGTTCGGACCGCGCGCCCGCCCGCGGAGGTCCCGTCGTCGCCTGTTCGTCCACCACACCGCTCACCCAGTCTCCGGGCCCGGTCCCGGCGGTCTGGATCGTCCGTACCGGGAACAACTTTGGGCAAACCATGGCATGAAGTGTGGATTTTGCGAAATCCGGGTCCGTTCGCTCGACACTCTCGTGCCAGCCGCGTCCGTCCGGGGGTGTTGCGGCGGTGTTGCGAGGGTGTGGCGGGGGGAGCGGTGCGCGACGCGAAGAGCGTCCAGTGCCCAAATACGGGATGAATCCTGATTCGGCCGTAGTCTTCTTGTCTACGGGGCATAAGGGTGCACGGGATGTCCGGAGGGCGTAGGGTGCCCGTCCTCCGCGAGGCCGGCGCGCGACCGGGGAGCGAGGATGCCGTGAAGGTCGTGACGATCGCCAGCTACAAGGGCGGTGTCGGCAAGACCACGTTGACCGCGAACCTCGGAGCGGCCATAGCGCGCCTCGGCCGGCGCGTCCTGCTCATCGACCTCGACCCGCAGACGAACCTGACCTTCAACTTCTACGGCGCCGACCAGTGGCGCCGGGATCTCGCCGACCAGCGCAGGACGGTGAAGGCCTGGTTCGAGTCCTGGCGGCCGGGCACCCCGCCGCCGCCGCTGGCCGGGTACGTCACGAGCCCCCCCGTCGCCCAGGCGGTGGTGGCCGAGGGCGGGGGCACCCTGGACCTGCTCGCCTCCCATCTCGCGCTCGGCGACATCGAGATGGCGCTCGTCGGCCATCTCGGCGGGGCGCAGGCGCACCGGTCCACCCGCTACTACTTCGAGGTGTACCAGCAGCTCGCGGCGGGGCTCGCCGCGCTGTCCCCGACGGACTACGACCTCGTCCTCATCGACTGCCCGTCGCATTTCGGGGTCATCACCCGGGCCGCGGTGGCCGCCTGCGACTACCTGCTCATCCCGTCACGGCCGGACAACCAGTCGACGGTGGGGGTCGAGCACCTGATGGCGCGGCTGGGGCGCTTCGTCTGGGAGTACAACCGGGTCGCCGAGCTGCAGTCCGGCATCCACCAGGCGGTGAAGCCGCTCGAGCCGCGGCTGCTGGGCGTCGTCCTGACGATGGTGCAGTACTACCGGGGCTCACCGACGAGCTTCCTGCGCCCGCACATCGAGCGGGCCGAGGGGCTGGGGATCCCGATCTTCTCGTCGATGCTGCGGGTGAACAACCGCGGGTTCGCCGGTGTGGCGGGCACCCCGCTGCCGGCGGTGCTCTCCCCGGATCTCACCCCGGAGCTGGCCCGCGAGCTGCTCGACCTGGTCGAGGAGTTCCTGCTGCGGATGGGTGCGGCCGGCCGCGGCGCCGCCCGGGTGTGCGACGACGCCGTGCCCGTGACGTCCGACTGGAAGCGGTGACCGGACCCGGCGCGGTGGGACGCGTGCGCGTCCCACCGGCCGTGGCGTGGTCGGGTGGGGCGGTTACCTCGGTTACTTCCTGATCCACAGCTGGTCGGGCAGCAGCGAGCCGAGACCGTACTGGGTGACGCCGCCGACGTCCTTGGCCGCCATCAGGCCCGGGTTCGCCCGGACGGTGAACACACCCGGCACGAGCGCGGTCAGCCGCTGCTGGAACGTCTCGTAGGCGGCCTTGCGGGTGGCCGTGTCGGTGGCGGTGCGGCCGGTCGCGAGCGCCTCGTCGAGCTGTGGGTCGTCGACGCCGGGGAAGTTGCCGCGGGAGTCGCTGCGGAACGCGGTCCACACCCGCGGGTCCGGGTCGACGAAGCTCGACGACCACACGAGCATGTCGAAGTCGCCGGCCATGCCCATCTTGGTGGCCTCCGGGAAGTCGACCACGCGGATGTCGACCTTGACGTTCTTGTAGGCGCTGAGCTGCGCCTGGATGTTCTCCGCGGTGTCCTTCATCTCGGACGTGGTGTAGGCGGTGAAGGTGAACTCGACCGGTTTTCCCTCGGCGGCCAGCTCGTCGAACAGCCGCTGCGCGGTGGCCTTGTCGGTCCTGCGCAACGGCTCGTCGACGTAGAGGGGGGAGGAGTCGGAGAAGAGGGTGTCGACGGTTTTCCCGGCGCCGTTGTAGACGGCGAGGTTGAGGGTGTCCATGTCGATCGCGGCGGCGATCGCCTGCCGGGCGCGCAGGTCGTCGAACGGCGCCCTGCGCATGTTCATCGCCAGGAACAGCCCGCCGTTGAGCGGGGTGACATCGGTGGTGTAGCCCGCGTCGGCGGCCCTGTCGAGGCTGTCCGCGTTCGTCTCGATGACCACGTCGGCCCCGCCGCTGACGAGGGTGTTGTAGCGCTGGCTCGCGTCGTTCGAGGTGCGGACGGTGATGGCGTCGAGGTAGGGCCGCGGCGCGTCGTGGTAGCGGGTGTTGCGGGTGAGCTCGATGCGGTCCTGGCGGGTCCAGCTCCTCAGCGTGTACGGACCGGCCCCGACGGGGTTGCGGTCGAAGGAGTCCCTGCCCTTCGCCAGCGCGGCGGGCGAGGCGATCCAGTTCATGGACGTCGTGAGCATCGCCCGCGGGAAGCTCGGCGTCGGCGCCTTCATCCGCACCGTGAGGGTGGTGGCGTCCACGACCTCGGTGGTGGCGACCAGGGAGGCCTCGGACAGGTACGGCGAGGCGTTGGCCGGGTCGCGGTGGCGATCCCAGTTGACCTTGACGGCCTCGGCGTCGAGCGGGGTGCCGTCGGAGAAGAGCAGGCCGGGCCGCAGCTTCAGGGTGAACGTGGCACCCTTGTCGGTGGTGTCGAACGACTCGGCCATCGTGTAGCTGAGCTCGTCGGTCTTCTCGTCGTTGACCATCAGGGTGCCGTACAGGGCGTTGCCGACGAACCCGCTGATCTGCCAGGCGTTCGTCATGGTCACCGGGTCCATCGAGCTCGGCTCCCGGATCTGCAGGACCTGCGCCGTGCCGCCCTGCACCGGCGCACCGGTGGGCCCGCTGGCCGTCGGACCCGCACCGGTGTCGTCGCCACCGCCACAGGCGGCACCCAGGGTGAGTGCCGCGCAACAGGCGATGGCGGTGGTCAGTAATCGTGCTCGCCGAGCCATGAGTCGTCCCCTCGTCGGTGTCGCGGCAGCCCGCGGGTCCGGGCGTGCGCCCGCGTCCGAGCTGGCGCTGGCGGGCGCCCGGGCCGGCGCGCTGCCATCTGGTCGAGCTCCCGCTGCCGTCGGTCGACGTACCGGCGTCGGCCGGCCCGCGGAGCGGTGCCGGTAGGCACGTTCTCGCGTGGTGAGACAGCTGTCTTTCACGAGAAGATAGCGAGCTTCTCGCGGTGTTGTTCACGGTTTGCGCAACTCCGAGCTGGCGTTTTCGCCCGATTACCGGGCCGGTGCGCGGTCGGCGCGCAGCCACCGGACGGGTCGGCACCGTCGCGGCCGCGGGCGCCACGGTGGGCCCCTGCGTGGGCCCGGAGCCACCACGTTGCATACTGACGGCGATGAGCCAGTCATCGGTTCCCAGACGTCACCTGCCGACCAGCCCCTTCAAGGCGCCCGTCATCGTGCCGACCCCCGAGTTCGTCGAGGGCGACCGGGTCGTCCACGACGCCTTCGGGCTTGGCCGGGTCACCCGGGTCGAGGGCCCCCATGCCGTCCTGGTGGATTTCGGGTCAAGCCAGAAACGCATCGCGAGTCCGTTCGAGGGCATGTCGCACC
Source organism: Frankia sp. CcI49 (assembly GCF_001983215.1). Taxonomy (NCBI): domain Bacteria; kingdom Bacillati; phylum Actinomycetota; class Actinomycetes; order Frankiales; family Frankiaceae; genus Frankia; species Frankia sp. CcI49. The sequence continues at coordinate 139,426 of NZ_MOWP01000018.1, read as the reverse complement.
TCTGACGGCTCGGGCCGCGCCCAGCCCGCCTCCGGCGCGCGGCCTCAGGTGTGCTCAGGCTGGTCCGGCTGCGCTGTCGGTGTGCCCGGTGCCGCCGGTGTGCCCAGGTGCTCCGCCGCCGCGGCCCGCGCCAGCTCCAGCACGACCTTCGGCGCCAGACCCCGGGCGGCGGCGACCGCGAGCACGTCCTCGTGCTCGACGGAGGCGTTGACGACCTCGCCGCGCGACGAGGCGACCTTCACCCGGACCTGCCCACCCGCGACGGGCACCCGCAGCTCCCGGCGGGCCAGCGCCGTCTTCGTGACGACGTACTCGCGGACCCCGATCGATGACGTGTGGCGGAACAGCACGTCACGCACACGGTCGGTGTCGGCGGGGGCGCACAGCGCGCAGACGGTGTGCGCCGGCCGGCCCTTCTTCATCAGGATCGGCGTGAGCCAGGCGTCGAGCGCGCCACCCGCGAGCAGCGCCGCCAGTGTCGACGGCCACAGCCGTGGATCCAGATCGTCGACGTTCGCCTCCAGCACGACGTTCTCGCCGTGCCGGGCACCGTGTGCCACCGCCGCACCGGCCAGGTTCTCCTGACCGACGACGAGGCGGGTCACGTTCGGGTGCTCGGTGAGATCCCGCCCGCCCGCGCCGAGCCCGACCGCGGTCGTGCGCATCAGTGGCATGGCGCCGAAGCTCTCCGCGAGGGTGACGGCGAGCGCGACGCCGGTCGGTGTCGCGAGCTCCACGTCGACCGGGCCGCCCGCCCCGGGTGCCCCGCTCGCCCGCAGCAGCTCCAGCACGGCCGGCCCCGGCAGCGGGATCGCCCCGTGCGCGGCGTGGACCCGCCCGCCCCCCAGCGAGATCGGGCTGCACACCAGCCGCCCGACGCCCAGCGCGTGCAGCCCGACGATGGCACAGACGACGTCGGCGATGCTGTCGAGCGCACCGACCTCGTGGAAGTGGACCTGTTCGATCGGGCGGCCGTGCACCGCCGCCTCGGCGGCACCGAGGGTGCGGAACACATCCGCGGCACGCCCGCGAACCACCGGGGCGAGCGTGGACGACTCCAGCAGCCCCAGAATGTCGCGCAGCCCCCGGGCCGGCTGGTTCGGCGCGCAGCGCACCAGCACCTGGGTCGCCCGCAGCCCGCGGCGGGTGACGGTCCGCGCCGCCAGCTCCACGTCGTCGGCCAGGCCCAGCGCGGCCACGGCGGCGCGCAGGGCGTCCAGGGGAGCCCCGGCGTCCACACAGGCGCCGAGGAGCATGTCCCCGCTGATGCCGCCGGTCGCGTCGAGCCAGCCGACATTGTCCGCAGAGATCGTCTCGCCCGCCATGGCCCCATCATCGCCGGCCGCGGCCGGCGGCCGGCGATCCACCCACCCGAGCAGGTCCCGGTCAGGTCCGGCTCCGGCGTCGGTCAGATCTCGTCCCAGGGCACCGCGGCGTACACCTGGGCCAGGGCGGCGACGGCCGCCGGCGCGGCCGGGAACGTCGTCGTGTCGATCCGCCCCACCGGCGCGAGGCCGCGCCCGTTCGCCACGAAGGCGGCCTGGAACCGGCCGAGGCCCGCCAGCGGCACCGGTTCCCGCCGGCAGCCCGGCAGCCGCTCGTCGAGCAGCGTCATCGTGACGCCGGTCAGCATCGGGGCCTGCGGCCAGATCACCGTGGCCGGCCCGGCCACGTTCTCGCCAGCCGCGCCGCCAGCCGCCCCGCCTGCCGCGTCGCCAGCCGCGTCGCCGGTCCGGTCGCCGGTCGTCAGGAAGCCGATGTTGGCGACGGTGGTCTCGCACACCAGCCCGTCCGCGGTGACGAGCAGCGCGTCGTCGAACCCGCGGCGGCGGGCGAGCCGGGCGCTGTGCAGCTGCCCGAAGGTCCCGACATGCTTGAGGTGTGGGAACGGCCGCGGAGCGCACAGCGAGCTCAGCCGCAGCGGGGTGACGGCCGGTTCCGCCGGTGCGCCGACGGAGACCAGGACATGGACCGCCCCGTTCGCGCCCGGAAAGACCACCACCCGTACGGTCGCGTCACCGCGGCGCTCCGGACCCTGCGTCGCAGTCGCAGTCGCAGCGTTCGCCGGTGTTGTCGGTGCCGGCGTCGGTGTCGGTGTCGTGGCGAGGGCGTGTCGGATCCGGTCGCGCAGCAGGTCCGGGTCCAGGCCGGTTCCGTAGAGCTCCTGGTTCGCCTGGTCCAGGCGGCGCAGGTGCAGCGCGAGCCCGCGGACCCGGCCGGCCCGGACCTGCATGGTCGTGACATGCCCGTCGTTGGTCAGCGCCAGCCGGCGCAGATCGGCCGGGCCGGCCGGGCGGGCGTCGACCTCGACGTGCGGCGACGGCGTCTCCACGGCGTCCACCGTAGTGCCGCATCCGCGTCATGGTGACCGTTTCCGGGCGGCCGGTCCGGCCGGGCCGACACAGGTGAAGGCCCGATTCGTCCGCCCCCGCCGGTGGGCCCGTGATGTTCGCGGGGGAGGATGTTGTTCCGCCAGCGGCGAATTCCGGTAGCGCGTACGGTGTCGTCGCGACGAAGATCTCCCGTCACCCTGGCCGGGCGCGGGCGACGACTGCGGGCCGTGAACGAATGGGGGTCTTCGGTGACGTCCGAGACGAGGCACGTGGAGGCGGCGGRCCGGCCCTGGTCGCGCGGCGGGCTGGGCCGGGCGGCGACCGCGGAGACCTCCGCGGTCAGCCTGCTGGACACCCTGAGCGAGGTCGTGTTCCGGACCGACACGGACGGACGCTGGACCTACCTGAACCGGGCCTGGACGACGCTGACCGGCTACGAGGTCGGCCCGAGCCTGGGCGCCCGCTTCCTCGACTACGTCCACCCCGACGAGGTGGAGTACGCGGCGACGGTGTTCGCCGACATGGCGCGGGCCGGCACGGACCAGTGTGTGCACGAGGCGCGCTGCCGGACCCGTCACGGTGGCTACCTGCGGGTCCAGATCCGCGCCAGCGTGCTGCGCGGGCCCGCCGGGGAGGTCGTCGGCAACTCGGGGACGATCGTCGACGTCTCCGGGTCGCGCTCGCACGCCCAGGTCGTCGGCGAGCAGTCCGCCCTGCTGGAGTCGGTCGGCACCGGGAGCGCCTTCGAGGACCTGCCGACCGGTGTCGCCGTCTACGACCGTGAGCTGCGGGTGCGCCGCTCCTCGAGCGCCGTCGACCGGATGGTCGGCGCCGCGCTGCGGGTCGGTGAGCCGCTGGATCGGCTCGTCGAGCGGGTCCGGCCGGCCGACTGGCGCTCGCGCTCCCTCGGCGGTGAGTGGGGCCTGGTCCCGGTCGCGCTGCGGACGGGCCGCAGCCAGCTCGGAGATCTGGAGCTCGACGTCGAGGGCGGGTCGGCCCGCTCCGTGCGGGCGACCGTCATTCCGTTCCAGCAGGGCGGCGAGGAGCTGGCGGCGCTGGTGCTGTCCGACATCACCGACCTGCGCCGCGCCGAGCGGCAGCAGGCCGGGCTCGCCCGGCTCGGCCAGCGGGCACTGGCCGGTGTCGACCTGCCGACCCTGCTGACGGAGGCGGTCGAGCTGGTCGCCGGGGCACTCGAGGTGGCCGTCTGCGAGGTGATCCAGCGGGACGTGGACGGCCGTGAGCTGGACCACGAGCTGGACGGCGAGCTGGACGGGGGGCCCGGACCGGGGCCGGACCGGGATCCGGCCGGCCGGCGGGACGCGGCGCCCACCGACCCCGGGGTGTTCCTGACCGACCCGGCGGCGGCCACCGCGGCGCTGACCGACCCGGCGGCGCCGACGGCACCCACGGCGCTCGGTGTCGGCCCGATCTATCTCACCGGGCCGCTCGCGATCGAGGCGCGGTCGCTGGTCCATCTCGCGTTCGACGTCGACGAGCCGGTGGTGGCGAACAACCTGGACGCCTGCCCGCACCTGCGCAGCGGCTGGTCGGACGCGGGCGGCGCGCAGGCCGCGCTGGCGTCCCGGGTGGGCAGCGCCGGTTCCCCGTACGGGGTGCTCGCCGTGGCCAGCCTGCTGCCGCGCCGGTTCACCGGCGACGAGGCGCGCTTCGTCCAGGCCGTCGCGAACACCCTCGGCGCGGCCATCGACCGGGAACGGTCCGAGCGCCGCGCCCGGGCACGGTACGAGGCGGCGCAGCGGGGCCGGGCGTGGCTCGCGGCCAGCGCCGAGATCACCGCCGGTGCGATGGTAGCCGGCCAGTCGCAGCAGGCGCGCATGTTGCTGGCGTCGCTGGCGCGGGCGGTCACCTCCGCGGACGTCGGTGCGGTCGCGCTGCCCGACGAGGCCGGCAACCTGGTCGCCACCGAGGTGGACTCCGCCGGCCACCGGCATTCCGACCCGGAGACCCTGCACAGCCTCGCGCTGGCGCTGGAGGCGGCCGAGAGCCGGTCCGAGTTCCTCGCCGGTCGTCCGGTCCTCGTCGACGGCCTGGACGATTCCGATGCCTGGAGTGGCCCGATCGCCCTGGCGCCGCTCGCGGAGGCGGTGGCGGCTTCGTCGGATCTGGCGGCTTCGTCGGATCCGTCGTTGGAGCCGGGGAGCGAGCGGGACGCCGGATCGGTCCACGGCGGGGTGGACGGGGCGGGCGACCTGCTGGTGGCGGTGCCGGTCCCGCCGATTCCGCCGGGACCGCGGCTGCGCGACGCGCTGGTCGTCCCGCTGACCGCCGCCGGCGAGCAGCTGGGTGCGCTGGTGCTGGGCAACGCTCCGGACGGCGTTCCGTTCGCCGCCGACGACCCGGAGCTCGTGGGGGTCTTCGCGAACGACGCCGCGATGGCGATCCAGCTGGCCGAGGCGCAGCGCGAGCGGGCCCGGTTCGCGGTGTTCGAGGACCGTGAGCGCATCGCCCGTGACCTGCATGACCTCGTCATCCAGCGGCTTTTCGCCATCGGGCTGCACCTGCAGTCGCTCACCCGGGCCGTCGGTGACGTGACGGCCGCGCGGCTCAACGCGGCCATCAACGGTCTTGATTCGAGCATCGAGGACATCCGGCGCACGATCTTCAGGCTTCAGCCGACGCCGGTCGGCGCCTGAGACGAAGGGGGCAGGCCCGGATCCGGGCCTGCCCCCACCTTCCCGGCGCCTGGGGGCCCGCGGTCAGGCGCCGGCCGGGCAGCCGGGGCTGCCCGGCTCATCCGACCCGGTCGCACCGGTGCCGACAAGCTGCCCGAGGAAGAGGCTGTTGTCGTAGAAATGTTCGGTTTCCATCAGCTTCAGGTCCTCGGAGACCCGGGCGACGGTGACGCCGAACAGCTCGATCCGCTCGCCGGTGGGGGCGTTGCCCTTGTAGGGGCCGGTGAAGCTGCCCCAGTGCCGCCATTTGAAGGAGATGACGGGCGGCGGCGAGTACACCTCGAGGACCTCCCAGAAGAAACCGCCCGGGAAGGCCGTGTGGAAGACCTCGTGCGAGGACTCGAACGTCTCCTCGCTCGCCTTGTAGTAGGGATTCTCCCCGATCAGGATGTTGTAGCTGCCGCGCTCGGCGAGCTCGGCGCTGCCCGCGGGCGCGCCGCCGTTGAGGCTCACCTTGATCCGGTCGACGACCATGCTGACCCACTGAGCCGGGTCGGCCTTGTGGGACAGCTCCATCTCGAAGACCTGCACGAGGTTCTCGACGATGTCGGCGAGCGAGCCCGGCTCGTGCCGGGTGGTCCGTTCGCCGGGCATCACCTCGCGGGAGAAGTGGTAGTCCGGCGGGGCGCCGTGGCGCCATTGCGTGTCCGCCGCCGCCGCCGTCGCGGCGGCGAGGACCGCCTCGCGGCCCTGTAGATGCAGCGGAGTCGTGCCGGTCGGGCCGTTGTCGGTCACCGTGTCGTCCTCCGGAGGTCTGGCTGTCTGGCTCTGACGGTCTGGCTGGTTCTGGCGGACTGATGCGTCGGCCAGGGAGGGGCTGACGCAGACCTCGATCGGTGTTCCCCGGGTGGTCGTCTCGACGGTCCGGTCGGGTGCCGGAATGCGTCATTTGCGACGTAACGGGGTACTTCACGAGTCTGGTCGCGGAACAACCTGCCAGGCCCACACCGTTCGTCCCCGGAGGAACGTCGAAAGTCCCTATGGGACAGGTACATCTGCCGCCGTCGGGGGTCGAAGGGTAGCCCAGGGGTGACCTGAATTATCCGGCGCGGATGGCCGGGACGGCGCCAGGACCGCACGAGAACCGGACCAGGGCGGCCCGCGATGTCGCCCGTCCGTGAGCGGAGACGACCGAAACCCGGCCATGCCGCCGCGGCTTGCCTAAGATGTCGGGCGACTGCCACGGTCCCCTCCCGCGGTGACGGACGGGCCCGCTCGGCAGCGGGTCGGATCTTGGGTTCCTCAGGGGTTGTGGGTGAGTTGTGAGCACGGGTAAAGTTCTTCGTTTCGATCATGTCCGTGGCTATGGGTTCATCGCGCCGAGTGACGGCGGCGAGGACGTCTTCCTGCACGCGAACGACCTCCTCGTCGAGAAGAGCCTGGTGGTGCCGGGCGTGTTGATGGAGTTCGACGTCGAGGACAGCGACCGGGGGCGCAAGGCGTCGTCGGCCCGGATCGTGCGGGGCTCGGCCCCCGTCGGGCCGTCGCCGGTGGCGGGTCCGGGGCCGGTGTCCGCGAGGGCGGACGACGGCGGCGACGGGCTGTGTGACGTCCTGCCGGTGGAGGAGTTCACGCAGGAGGTCACCGAGGTGCTGCTGCAGACCGAGCCGCCGCTGACCGGCACGCAGATCCTGCACGTGCGTCGCCAGCTCGCCAGCTTCGCGCGCAAGTACGGCTGGGTCGAGAACTAGCCCGGCCGCGCACCGGGCAGGCGGGGAACCAGGGCCCTCGACAGGCATGGCGTCCGGACTTTCGGCCGGTGAGCAGGCGGTGACCGTGCTGACCGGCGCCCGGGTGATCACCCCGGCCGGGATCCTCGACCCCGGCTGGGTGCGGGTCCGCGGCGGCCTGATCGCCGGTGTCGGGCGGGGGCGGGTCGAGGTGCACGCCGAGGTCGCCGCCGCGGCGGCGGCCGTGCCCACCGAGGTCGTCGACCTGGGCGGGGCATGGCTCGTACCCGGCTTCATCGACCTGCACGTGCACGGGGGCGGCGGCCACGACGTCACCGCCTCCCCGGCGGACCTGGCGGCAGCGGTAGCCTTCCACCGCGCCCACGGGACGACCCGCACGCTGGTCTCCCTCGTGACGGCGCCGGTGGCGCGCCTCGCCGAGCAGCTCGGCTGGATCGCCGCCCTCGCCGCGGCGGGACCCGGCCCGGGTGGCCATGTCGTGGGCGCGCATCTGGAGGGCCCGTTCCTCGCCGCGGCCCGCCGCGGCGCCCAGCCGGCCGAGCACCTGCGCCGGCCCGACCGGGGGGTGTACGCGGAGCTGGCCGCCGCGGCGGCCGGAACGCTGCGGGTTGTCACCGTCGCCCCCGAGCTGCCCGGCGCCGGTGACGTCGTCGCCGCCGCGCTCGCCGACGGCGTGATCGCCGCGGTCGGCCACACCGACGCGACCTACGACCAGGCCACCGATGCCTTCGCGGCCGGTATGACGCTCACGACGCACCTGTTCAACGGCATGCGTCCGCTGCATCACCGCGAGCCCGGGGCCGCCGGCGCGGCGCTCGACGCCGGGGTCGTCTGCGAGCTCATCAACGACGGTGTGCACGTGCACCCGGCGCTGCTGCGGTTCGTCGCCGCCCAGCCGGACCGGCTCGTGCTGGTCACCGACGCGGTCGACGCGGCCGGGGTGGGCGACGGGGACTACCGGCTCGGCGGCCAGCCGGTCCGGGTCCGCGGCGGCGAGGCCCGGCTGGCCGCCGACGGCGCGCTCGCGGGGAGCACCCTGACGATGGACGCCGCGGTGCGCCGTGCCGTCCGGGCCGGTCTGCCGATCGAGACCGCCGTCGCCGCCGCGGCGACCACCCCGGCCCGGGTCCTGGGCCTGCGGGGCAGCTGCGGGGCGATCGAGCCCGGTCTGGCAGCCGACCTGGTGGTGCTCGACGCCGACCTGGCCGTCACCGGCGTCCTGGCGGGCGGGCGGTGGGCCGGTGCCGGGCCGCCCGGCACCGGGTGACGTCCGCTGCCGGGTGACGTCCGGTGCCGTGAGACGCCCGTCAGGCCTCGTTCTCGCCGGGGAGGCGGCGTGGGTGATCCAGCGGTGGGCGGAACAGCGCCTCCTGGACCAGGCTCGCGCCGAGGCGGCCGTCGCGGGCGTGGATGGTGCCGGTGTACCAGCCCCGGCCGCCCGCGACGGTGCGCGGAACATGATCCATCAGCACCCATTCGTCCAGGCGGATGTGCCGGTGGAACCAGACGGCGTGGTCCAGGCTGGAACCTGACCGGGCCTGCGCGGTGTGGTACGGCGCGAGGCCCGCGAGCCCGTCCGACAGGTAGGTCAGGACGACCGCGTGGACCAGCGGGTCGTCGGGCAGCGGGTCGGTGCACCGGGCCCACAGCCGGATCGGGAAGTCCGTGCCGGCCGCGAGCGGCTCGGCGCGCGCCTCGAAGGAGATCGGGCGCGCGAGAACGAACTCGTCGAGGCCCTCGGGGGCCGCCAGCGGTGGCATCGGATCGCTGGTGAGGTCCACCCCCGGCTCCGGTACCTGGAACGACGCCGACATGTTGAAGATCACCTTGCCGCCCTGTACGGCGACGACCCGGCGGGCGGAGAACGACCGGCCGTCGCGGTCGCGGTCGACCCGGAACACGGTCGGTCGGGACGCGTCGCCCAGGCGCAGGTAGTAGCCGTGCAGCGAGTGCGGCACCCGGCCCTCGGCGACGGTGCGCCCGGCGGCGAGCAGCGCCTGGGCCGCGACCTGGCCGCCGTAGAGGGCGTAGCGGTCGTCGAACACCTGCCGGACCCGGAACAGGTCGCGGTCGATCTCCTCCAGGTCCAGCAGACCCAGGAGCGTGGACCCGGCCGGATCGACGCTCACCGGCCTGATGTCGCTTGCCGGTCTGAAATCGCTGACCGACCTGCTGTCGGCTGTTGGTCGCATGCTCCGCCCTCGCCCTCCGCCGCGGGTCCGGGTCGCCCCGACCCGGACCCGTGCCCGCCCGCGCTCCCGGTCCCGCCGGGCCCCGGCGCGGCGGGACTGCCCTGATCGCGGCGCTGTGCCCGCCGCAGATCCGGGATACTGCATTGCTCGGCCCGGCACCCCGTGGTGTGCCCCAGCACACCTTTCGCCAGCCGTCCCGCCAGCCGTCCCGGCGGTGTTGCGTCAGCCGTCCCGGTGGGGGTCGTCGCGGCGGGTGTCGCCGTGCGGGGAGAACCAGGCGTCCGGTGACCAGCCGCCGTCGACGGGCTGTCGTTCGCCGAGAGTGGGCAGATGATGACCGGCGGATCCGTCCACGGTGTCGGCCGGGTCGTGGGCGCCGTCGGGGTCCGGGTGCGGACCCGCTGACGCCGGCAGCGGGGTTGAGGCAGGCGTGGTGGTGGCGGGGGGCCCGTAGCCGTCCGGATCGAACAGCCCGTCCTCCGCGCGGCCGTAGGTGCTGGCGGAGAAGAGGGCCTTCGGCGCACCGGTGCGGGGGCCGGCCGGGGTTGTCCGGGGCGGTCCGAGGTCGGGCCGCACCGGCGTCGCGTCGGGCCGCACGGGAACCCCCAGCCGTCCCGACGTCACCGGAAGCACGGCCGGGAAGACCCCGCGGGGGACGGCCAGCGCGTCCGCGGGCTCGCCCGCCGCCTCCCCGCCGGCCTCGCGCAGGCCGAGGCGTTCGTGCACCGCGCGCAGCGGCCCGGGCGCCCACCAGTTGTAGCGGCCCGCCAGGGCCATGAACGCGGGCACCAGCACGGCGCGGACCACGGTGACGTCGAGCAGCACGGCCAGCGCCAGTCCGACCCCGATCATCTTGATGAGGCTGATGCCGGACGTAGCCACCCCGACCATGACCACGATCAGGGCGAGCGCGGCGCAGGTCAGCAGCGGGCCGGTCGCGGCGAGCCCGCGAGCGACGGCACGGCGGTTGYCGGACCCGCGCAGGTGCTCCTCCCGGATGCGGGCGAGCAGGAAGATCTCGTAGTCCATGCTGAGGCCGAAGGCGATGCAGAACATCAGCACCGGGCTGGTCAGCTCGACCGTCCCGGAGACCTGGAAGTGCCCGACCAGGTTCTGCAGGTGCCCGTTCTGGAAGACGAACACCATCACGCCCATCACCGCGGCCAGGTTGAGCGCGTTGAGCACCAGCGCCTTGAGCGGCAGCAGGATGCTGCCGGTGAACAGGAACAGCAGGACGAACGTGGCGGTCACYACGACGGCGATCGCCCCCGGCAGGCCGCGCAGGACGGTGTCACGGGTCTCCACCAGATGCGGCGCCAGCCCGCCGATCTCGACCGGGTACGGGGTGGGGATGTCGCGCACCAGGTTCACCGTGCGCTGGGTCGCGCTCGAGATCGGGTCGGGCTCGGTCGGCCACAGCGACAGCCAGGCGCCGCCGTGGGTCCCGACGAACTGCTGGCCGGCCTCGGCGGACACGGCGGCGACGAGCGCGCCGTCGGTGTAGCTGCCGGCCACGGTGTCCACCCGTGCCATTCCGGGCACCCGCGACAGCCGGGCGGCGTACCCGCCGAGCTCGGCGACCACCGCGGGCTCCCGGGCGTCCACCCCGGGTACCACGACGGGGATCTGGCAGGGCAGGCAGACGGTGAAGTCGTCGCGCATGGCGTCGTTCACCAGATGCGAGTCCGCGGTGGTCGGCAGCACGGTGTCGTCGGCGAGGGCGACGCGCAGGTTGCCCAGCGGCAGCGCCAGCAGCACCATCAGCGCGACCGCGGCCCCGCCGAACAGCACCGGATGGGCCATCACCCGCCGTGCCAGGCCCATCCACGCCGCTCCCGGCTCGCGCCGCCACGCCGGCCGCCGGCCCGCCGGCTGCTTTCCTGACGTCCGCTGGTCCGCTGTGCGCTGGTGCGATGTGCGCGGGCGTGCCGGGCGCCGGCGTGGTGACCACCGGCGGCCACGCTCGACCCGTTCGCCCAGGAGCATGATCGCCGCCGGCAGCACCAGCAGCGCCGCCAGCTCCGAAGTGATCACCACCGCGATACCCGCGTAGGCGTAGGAACGCAGGTAGGGCAGCGGGAACAGCAGCGCACCGGTCAGCGACAGCGCGACCGTCAGGCCGGAGAACAGCACCGTGCGGCCCGCGGTGCGCAGGCTGGTGCGCAGCGCGACGGGAGCCGGCGCACCGCCGGCCCGTTCCTCCCGGAACCGGCGCAGCAGGAAGAGGCAGTAGTCCACGGCGAGGGCGAAGCCGAGCGCCGTCGTCAGGTTGAGTGAGAACACCGAGATGTGCGTGATCTCGGAGAGCAGGCGCAGCAGCGCGAGACTCGCGACGACCGCGGTGCCGCCGACGACGATCGGCAGCAGCGCCGCGGCCACGCCCCCGAACGCGAACAGCAGCACGACGAACACCAGCGGCGCGGTGACCAGCTCGGCCCGTTCGAGGTCGGAGCGGCTCTGCTCGGTGACGTCGCGCATGACCGCCGGTGCGCCGCCGAAGCGCACCGTGACTCCCGGGCCGTCGTGGGCGTACCGGTCGTGCAGCGCCTCGATGTGCCGGGCGATGGCGTCCTCGGTGCCGGTGAGCCGGAAGAGCACGAGACCGCTGCGGCCGTCCTCGGAGCGCAGCAGGCCCGCGGTGGGCTCCTGGGACCAGTAGGAGACGATTCCACTGACACCCGGTTCGCGGCGCAGCTCCCCGGTGACGTGCTCGCCGAGGCGGCGTGCGGTGGGCCCGTCGATGGTGCCCGGCGCCGTGACCATGATGGCGACGTTGGGCGGCGCGCCGGGGAACTCGGCGTCGAGCATCGCCTCGGCGCGGGTGGCCGAGTCGCCGGCCGCGTAGAAGCCGCCGGTGGCGAGCCGGTCGAAGACCCCGCCGGCCCAGGGGAGCAGGCAGGCGATGACCAGCCCGGTGATGGTCAGCACCCGGCCCGGGCGATTGATCGCGATCCGGGCCAGCAGCGCGAACAGCCCGCCGCGACCGCCGGCGGGGATGCTGGCCGGCCCCGGCGAACCACCCGTGCCGCCGTGCCGGCCCGAGTTCCCGGAGCTGCCGTAGTTCCCGGCGTTTCCGGCGCTGGGGGTGTTTCCCGGGTTTCCCCGGTTTCCGCTGTTGCGCGCGTTACCCATACCGCCCGCGCTTCCCGCGCCACCGGTGTTACCGGTGTCACCGGGATGTCCCGGCACGCGGCTCGCCTGCTCGTCGGCGGGAGCGACCGCGCTCGCCCGCACCAGCCGGGCCCGGGCCGGCGGGAGCGCGGCTGGCCCTTTCGGGCGGATTTCCGGCGGTGCCGGCAGCAGGCGGTTGGTGGGCGGTGGCATCGCGCGTGGGCTCAGTGGCGGCGACGACACCGTCGCCGACGCGGCCACGGTTCCCGCGTGGGCGGGTGACCGGTGGCTGTCGGGGCGCCCCGTCGAGCCCCTGAACCGCCGCGTGACTTCGACGGGAAATGACATGCCTTCAACGTAGAAGTGCGAAAGATTGGGTGATACCCCCGTAGAGGGGTACCAAAGTCGTGAATACCTCTTTAATGTTCACGCCGATGGCGCCAGTACCCCGATGACGTCGTGAGTCACGCCAGTCGGGTATCCGGAGGAGGGGGAGTTCGTCGTGACAGACAAGTTCGAACGGCACAACAACGGCGGATCGCCATCGCAGCGGGAGAGGTGCCCCCGGCCGCAGTACGGGGCACAGCCACGCGGGGGTGGACCGGCCGAGTCGGCGGGTCGTCCGGAGGGTTCCGAGGGGGCCGGCGGGCCTGCGGGCCCAGCCGCCGGCGGCGGGCGTTCCGGGGGCGAATCGTCCCGTGGCGGGGCGGGATCGCCGCCGCCACCAGGGCAGGAGCAGTCTGGGGCGGCCGAGACCGGCGGCGGTGCCTCTCCGGCGTCCACCGGCCCGCTGGCGCTGCCCGCGCCGGGCGCGGCCGCGACCAGCCCCCGGCGGGCACCGGTCGGGCGCACCTTCTGCCCCAGGCCGACACATCGGCGGTGATATCCGTCCCGGGACGGCGCGCATTCGGTCCCGGGCTGCACGGGAACTTTCGACCACGCGAATCCAGAACGGGGTGCGGGCGATCTCCACGCCCGCACCCCGTCGGTATTTTCGGATGTTTCCTGCGCCGCCCGCGCGGGTGCCGGCCGGCACGGCCGGGAAAGCTTGGGCGAGCGCCGCCGGAGAAGCCTGTGGCTGGTCCGGCGGCGGTGCTCACGGCAGCAGGCTGGAGCGGCGCGCGACATTCACCGCCGCGGTGCGGTTGTGCACACCGAGCTTGTTCATGATGCTGCGCAGATACGCCTTCACCGTCTCCGGGCTGACCGCGAGCCGGCGGGCCGTCTCGGCGTTGGACATGCCCTCCGCGACGAGCCGCAGGACGTCGAGCTCACGCGGGGACAGCCCGAACGGCTGGGCGCGGGTCGGCGGCGCGGTGTCGGGGAACAGGTCCTCCAACAGGTCGCGTACCGCGATGATCCGCTCCCGCAGCGCCTGGTCGCTGGTCTGGTAGGTCAGCTCCTCCAGCTCGGAGTCGACCCGGCACAGCRCCCGCAGCCGGGACGCGCCCGGGGTGGCCGCGGCGCCGTCCGCCCGGGCGGTCGTCGTGCGATCGGCCAGCATGGCCTCGAACCGGCGGGCGACACCGAGCGCGGTCTCCACCGCGGCCGGCGGCACCGGATTGTCGGCCCGCACCCCGCAGTACAGCACCGCGTGCACGATGCCGCCGGCGCGCACCGGCACGGCGACCACCGAGGAGATGTCCTCACCCAGGACAGCCCAGTCGCGCTGGTCCTCGGTGTAGCGCGGGCGGGTGCCCGCGTCGATCACGACGGGCCGGCCCAGGGCCACCACCCGTCCGCCCACGCCGTGGCCCGGCGGCAGGGACATTCCGCGCAACGCGTTCGTGCGGTTCCCGTCGAGCGCGCTGATGGTCAGGTAGCGCGAGCGGGGGTCGACCGATCCGCCATAGGCCAGATCGGCGCCGGTACGGGCGCGCAGCCGGGTGACGGCCCGAGGCAGCATCGCCTCGACCGAGCAGCCATCGGTAGTGCCCGATGTCATCGTCTTCCTCTCGTCCGGGGGTCTCGCGGACTAAGAACGAACAAAACTCCGAAACGGCAAATGGTGCCGCCGGCCCGCCCGATTTCCGCGGTCTGAAGACGACCGAAGGCAAGGCGGGACAGCGAAACCGGCGTCGTGCCGTGCGGTGTCCACGCAGCCGGGTCGGCGTGGCCCTTTACGGCAGACAAATCTCCTTGCCGGGAATTGAGACTAGCAAGGGGATCTTCGTCCCGGCAATCCGCGCATTGTGCACCGTGGTGCCGAACGCGGGCAGTGAGGGTTGTGATCGGCCGCGGGTGTAGGGGGTGGCCCGGTGGCGCTGACCCGTGGTGACCCGGCGGGTGGGGGTGGCGCCGGAGGCGGTGGCCGGCCGGTGGTGGTTCGGCGGATCGGGCCGCGCCCGGTCGCCGCGTCTTCCCGGTGGACCGGGAAGACGATGATCGGACGTTCGTCCTCCGTTGATATTGATCCGCTCCCTCGTCGGCCGATGGCCGTTCTCGCGGGTCGAGCGGTCGTCAGTTGTGTTTCCGATGATCGAAGTGTGGGAATGTGCGCCGGTGCGGTTGGGTAAAAACCGGTTCGGTGTGTCCGCGACCGGGGTGGTGCCGACGTAGTCGTCGTCACCCCTGGTCGTGGGTGGGCGCCGGTGGGCGATCGTCGGTGCGGTCCGTCGGCCGAGGCGGGCGAGGGTGCGCCGGCCTGCCGGTCGGCCGGTCCGTTCCGCTCGGTCACCGCACCACCCCACAGGGCACACACGCCGAATGCGCGACCTACGCGGGAGGGCTGGAACAAAAGTGCCGGTTATCGACTGGTCGAAACGGGCGTGAACACTTCGGTGCCATGCCCGTTTTGCCTTTTGTCGAGATGGGGGTGCGCTGACCCCGTGGGTTCACGGGGCCCGCGGGGCCCGCGGGGCCCGCGCACCCGAAGGTCTACAACTGGTCGACCGCCGTCACGCGCACGACGGCCGTTCCCGCCTCGTCGGAGGCGGCGAGATCCACCTCGGCGCTGATTCCCCAGTCGTGGTCACCGGCCGGGTCGTCGAAGATCTGGCGAACCGTCCAGCGGTCGGCGGCGGTGGTGACGAGCAGCAGGCCCGGGCCACGCGCGTCCGGCCCCGTGCCGATCTCGTCGTGCTCGGAGTAGTAGCGCTCCAACGCCTCCTGCCAGGCGTCGGCGTCGAAACCGGCGGCGGCGTCGAGCTCGCCGAGCAGGTCGTGGCGGCGCAACGCGGCCAGCTCCACCCGGCGGAACAGCGCGTTGCGCACCAGCACCCGAAACGCACGGAGGTTCGCCGTGACCGCCGTGGTGCGCTCCACCAGCGCGATCGCCGCGCCGGCGGAGGCGTCGGGGGCGGCGGTCGGATCGCGCAGCGCCTCCCACTCGTCGAGCAGGCTGGAGTCGACCTGGCGCACCAGCTCCCCGAGCCACTCGGTCAGGTCACCGAGCTCCTCGGTGCGGGCCTCCTCGGGCACCGTCTGGCGCAGCGCCTTGAACGCGTCCGCCAGATAGCGCAGCAGCAGCCCCTCGGAGCGGGCCAGACCGTAGAAGTCGACGTACTCCGCGAAGGTCATCGCCCGTTCGAAGATGTCCCGGGCGACCGACTTCGGTGCCAGCTCGTAGTCGTCCACCCACGGGTGCCCGCGCCGGTAGGTGGCCAGCGCGGCGTGCAGCAGCTCGTCCAGGGGCTTCGGCCAGGTGACCTCGTCGAGCAGCTCCATGCGCCGGTCGTAGTCCACGCCCTCGGCCTTCATCGCGGCCACCGCCTCACCGCGGGCCCGGAACTGCTGGGCCGACAGGACCTGACGCGGGTTGTCCAGCGTCGACTCGAGCAGGCTCAGGACGTCGAGGGCGTAGCCGGGGGAGTCGCGGTCGAGCAGCTCGATCGCGGCCAGCGCGAACGGTGACAGCGGCTGGTTGAGCGCGAAGTCCAGCTGCAGGTCGCCGGTGAGCCGAACCGTGCGGCCGGTCTCGTCCGGCGTGTCGAGCTTCTCCACCACCCCGGCGGCGAGCAGCGCCCGGTAGATCGCGATCGCGCGGTGGATGTGCCGGCGCTGCGCCGGGCGCGGCTCGTGGTTGTCGGTGAGCAGATGGCGCATGGCGGTGAACGCGTCACCCGGCCGGCTGACCACGTTGAGCAGCATCGAGTGGCTGACGGCGAACTGGGAGACCAGCGGCTCCGGCTCGGCGGCGACGAGCCGGTCGAAGGTCGGGACGCCCCAGGAGACGAACCCCTCCGGTGGCTTGCGCCGCACGACCTTGCGCCGCTTCTTCGGATCCTCACCGGCCTTCGCCAGCGCCTTCTCGTTCTCCACCACATGCTCGGGGGCCTGCACGACGACGTTGCCGACCGTGTCGAAACCGGCCCGCCCGGCTCGCCCGGCGATCTGGTGGAACTCCCGCGCGGTCAGGATCCGGGTGCGGGTGCCGTCGTACTTCGACAGCGCGGTGAACACCACGGTCCGGATCGGGACGTTGATGCCGACCCCGAGGGTGTCCGTCCCACAGATGACCTTGAGCAGCCCCGCCTGCGCGAGCAGCTCGACGAGCCGGCGGTACTTCGGCAGCATCCCGGCGTGGTGCACGCCGATGCCATGCCGGACCAGGCGGGACAGCGTCTTGCCGAACCCGGAGGCGAACCGGAACCCGCCGATCATCTGCGCGATCGCGTCCTTCTCGGCGCGGGTCGACACGTTGATGCTCATCAGCGACTGGGCTCGTTCCAGCGCCGAGGCCTGGGTGAAGTGCACGACGTAGACCGGGGCCTGCCGGGTCTCGAGCAGCTCCTCGATCGTCTCGTGCAGCGGCGTGGTGACATACCGGTGGAACAGCGGGACGGGCCGCTGCGCCGAGCGCACGACCGCCGTCGGCCGGCCGGTGCGCCGGGTCAGGTCCCCCTCGAACCTGGTGACGTCGCCCAGCGTCGCCGACATGAGCAGGAACTGGGTGTGCGGCAGCTCGATCAGCGGCACCTGCCAGGCCCAGCCCCGGTCGGGGTCGGCGTAGTAGTGGAACTCGTCCATGACGACCTGACCCACGTCCGCCTCCGCGCCGTCGCGCAGGGCGATGTTCGCCAGGATCTCGGCGGTGCAGCAGATGATCGGCGCGGTCTCGTTGACCGATGCGTCGCCGGTCATCATGCCGACGCTGGCGGCGCCGAACACCGCGCACAGCGCGAAGAACTTCTCCGACACCAGCGCCTTGATCGGCGCCGTGTAGAAGGTGCGCCGGCCCCAGCCGAGCGCGGCGAAATGCGCGCCGGTCGCCACCAGGCTCTTCCCGCTGCCGGTCGGTGTCGCCAGGATGACGTTCGAGCCGCTGACCACCTCGATGAGCGCCTCGGTCTGCGCCGGGTACAGGGTCAGGCCCTGGTCAGCCACCCAGGCACCGAACGCGTCGAACAGCGCGTCCGCGTCCGCGGGCGTGTCGGCATCGCAACCGGCCGGCAGGCGCGAGGTCAGCGTCGTGGACGCCGCGACCGTCGATTCTGTGGCGGGCGAGGTGCTGGCGGGCGGGTCGCTCGCGGGCGAGGCGGCGGGCGAGGCGGCGACGGGTGGCTGGCTGTGCTGCGTCATGGTGCTCTCGATCGTGCCGTACGGACCGGCTGGCCGGGGCGGCGGCGTGCCTGCCGGCGCTGGACGGGTTGGCTGTGACGGAGTCGTCACGCTCGTCCCAGCTACGGGCGGAGGTCCCCGGCGACCAGGGTCTGTGTCTCGGTGTGTACCGTCCGTTGGTCCTGGCGTGAGATTGCCGCCCCACCTACCGGCGTCCGACGACAGGCCGCTATGTCCTGTTTGCGGTTAGCGTCTGCGAGGTGGATGAGCTCCCTCTGCTCGTCGGGTCGGGTGACATCGCCCGCGCGCTGGGCGTGACCCGACAGGCTGTCGATCACCGTTTGCGCAGTGATCCGGCGGCGCCCGCGGCCGCGGGGGTCGTGAACCGGACCTCCGCCTGGAACGGGACCCGGATCTGGTGGCGTGAGGACGTCGACCGGTGGCTGAACCTGGAGCCCGACCGGTGGCATCGCCTGCTCGCCTCGACCGTGCGGGGCGGGTGATCGGCGGTGGGCTGACCGTCCGGCCGCCGGTGCGTCCACCCGGCACAAGATAGTCAACGGTGTTGACGCCGCCGTGTGACCATAGATGATCTTGAACTTTCCTCTCCGTCCCGGGGTGCGGCCCTGGTGCCCCGCCCCGGGACGGACCGATCCACGCGCGCGAGGATCTGCCGGAGCCCGCAGGGTCGAGGCCGGGTGGACGCGAACCCGTCCGCACAGCCACCTACTGGCGATCCCACACCGCGAGCCACCCCCCAAGTCACCGCAAAACGGGCGCCGTTTCGCCTGGCGGCCCGCAAGGAAGAAGGATTTTGGTCGTTCGAACGACCAAAATCCTCCGCTCTTGCCACTCGCCAGCCGGGCCGCCGGTGGCGGTCAGCCGCGGGGCCGCAGCCGGTCGAGTACCGCCGGCAGCTCCTCGACATGCACCACACCGAGCTGGTTCGTCGGCCGGGTGAGCGCCACGTACAGGTCGCCGGCTCCCCGCGGGGACTCGGCGAGGATCCGTTCGGGCTCCACCACGATGACGGCGTCGAACTCCAGCCCCTTGGCCTCCCGCACCGTGAGCACCACCACCGGGTCCTCCGCGGCCGCGTCCCCACCGGCTGCGCCCCCGGTGCCTGCGTCTGCGGCTACGGCTACGGCAGCGGTGCCCGGCTCCCCGACGGCACGAACCGGGCTGGCCGAGGCGGCGCCCGCCACCCCCGCCACACCGGCCAGCTGCTCCCGCCGTGAGGTCGGGACGATCACCGCCAGGCGCCCCCCGCCGCACGCGGCGTGCTCGTCGGCCACCAGCCGGGCCAGCCGCCGCTCCAGATCGGCCTCGGGGACCGCGAGGCGCCAGGGGACGTGCCCGGAGCGGCGCACCGATCGCGGCGCGCGCAGCCCCCGCCCCTGCATGGCCAGGACGTCGCCGGCCACCGCCATGATCTCCGCGCCGGTGCGGTAGTTCACCGTGAGCCGCTCCAGCGCGAAACGCGTGCCGACGTAGGGGGCGAGCACCCGTGCCCACGAGGACGTCCCGGCCGCGTCGCCGGTCTGGGCGACGTCCCCGACGATCGTCATCGACCGGCTCGGGCAGCGCCGCATCACCATCCGCCAGGCCATCGCGGACAGCTCCTGCGCCTCGTCGACGATGACGTGCCCGAACGTCCAGCCACGGTCGGCGGCGGCGCGCTCGGCGGTGCTGCGGGTGTCGATCTCGGCGTGGCGTTCGCCGAACCGGTCAGCGTCGATCAGGTCGGTGGCCATCAGGACCTCGCTGTCGGGGTCCTCGGTGTCCCCGCGGGAGAGGATGTCGAGGACCCCGCCGGCGTACTCGGCCCGTTCGCGCCGTTCCAGCTGTTCGGCCACCGCGGCGTCGATCGCCAGCCGGGGGTCGTCGCCGAGCAGCTCGGCGGCCTCGTCGAGCAGCGGGGCGTCCGCCGGCGTCCAGCCGCCGCCCGGCTCGCGGCGCAGGGCCGCGCGCTCGGCGTCGGTCAGGTCCGGCGCGGCACGGCGCAGCGCGTCGTCGTCGGCGAACAGGTCGGTGAGCAGGTCCTGCGGGGTGAGCAGCGGCCACAGGCCGTCGATCGCAGCGGCCAGGCGCGGGTCGGAGCTCAGGTCGCGGCGCAGGTCGGCGAGGTCGGCGGCGTCGAGGACCGGCTGGCTGGCCGCCGCGGTCGCCGCGGCCCGGGCCGCACTCGCCCAGTCGGCGTCGTTGGCCTCGCTGTCGTCGAGGTTGTCACGGGCGGCGTCGGTGTCCGGCCAGAGCATGAAGTCGTCGACGAAGTCCGGGATGTCGACCTCGTCGATGGATGACTCGTACCGGTCGGCGATCTGGCGGGTCAGCGCGGCGATCACCTCGCGGACGAAAACCGGCCGGGCCAGGTTGTGCGGCCGCCCGGTGAGCCGGGCCGCGGCGCGGGCCGGGACGACGATCGTCTCGTCGAGGCGCGCTATCCCGTCCGCGACGGTGATCTCCAGCGGGATGTCGGGCAGCCGCTGGCGGTCGCGCACCGCCGCGGTCAGGACGTCCACCATCGCCGACCGGCCCTTGACCGCCGCGGCGAGCGTGCTCTCGGGCTGGCGGCCGCGGACCCCGGGGAACAGGTCGCCGATCGTCGACAGCAGCACCCCGGTCTCGCCGAGCGAGGGCAGCACGTGCTCGATGTAGCGCAGGAACGCCGGGTTCGGTCCGATGATCAGCACTCCGCGGCGGGCGAGGTGCTCGCGGCGGGAGTAGAGCAGGAACGCGGCCCGGTGCAGCGCGACCGTGGTCTTCCCGGTGCCCGGGCCGCCGTCCACGACGAGGATTCCGTCCTGGTCGGAGCGGATGATGCGGTCCTGCTCCGACTGGATGGTCGCGACGATGTCCCGCATCCGGCCGGTGCGGTGCGCGGCGAGGGTGTTCAGCAGCGCGGCCTCACCGACCAGGGTGCCGCGGGCCACCTCCCCGGACGGGGTCTGTGCGGTCGCGGGGGGCGCGGCCACGGTGGCCCAGGCCACCTCCCTGTCCTCGGCCGCCTCCTCGGCTGTGTCCTCGGCGGCGCCCAGGCCGTCGAGGGTGAGCAGGCCCAGGACACCGTCGCCGAGCGCGCCGGTGTCGAGAGTCTCGTCGTCGAGGTGGGTCACCCGGCGCCCGACCGTGCGGATGTGGCGCCGGCGGGCGACACCCAGCGGCGTCGCGCCGGTGGCCAGGTAGAACGGGCGCGCGGCCGGCGCGCGCCAGTCGATGAGCAGCGGGTCGTAGTCGGCGTCGGGATCGAGCAGGCCCATCCGGCCGATGTAGCGCCGCTCGCCGTCGGCCAGGTCGAGCCGGCCGAACATCAGCCGGTCGCGGACGGCGTCGACCCGGGTGAGCTGGTCGGCGTGGCGGGCGGCGACCGCGTCGCGGTCGGCTCGGGCGCCGGGCTCGGGATCGTCACGCAGGAGCGCCTCGGCCAGTCCGGCCGCGGCTGTGGCGCGCAGGCCGTCGAGCCGTTCGTGCAGCATGGTCAGGTAGCGTTGTTCCAGGGCCCGCTCGTCATCCGCCTTCTGGTCCACCCGGGTCTCGTTGTGGTTCACCCGGGGCTCGTCGCGGGGTTCGAGTGAGTCGGCCGACCTGGCCGGCACCGTTTCCTTTGACAACCCCAGCCCTCTCCGGTTACTATCCCGCGTGGCGCGTTCTTTTTCGTGCGCCCGCGTCCCGGCTCTCAGCTTAGCCCAGGGTCGTTCTTTTCCCGTAGCCACACCCCGCGCAGGCAGGCCGCCGCTCGGCCCCGCGCGGGCTGATCCACCAGCGGTGGTCTCCGGGCGGCGGTGGTCTCAGCGCACGAGGCGGCGCAGTGCGGCGCGGGCGATCGGAGCGTAGGCGCGGATCGCCAGCGCGGGCGCGGTGATCCGCAGCCACGCCGAGGTCCCGCCGTCCAGGCAGGCGTCCACGCCGTGGTCGAGTTCGAGCCGCAGCGGGCCGACTCCCACCTGCCAGCTCCAGGTGCGGTCCGTCTCGTCGACCGCGGTGATGACGAACCGCACCGTCGGCGGGAAGAGCCCGCGGATCCGACCACGCAGCCCGGGGAAGATCCGGACCTCGGTGGCCGGCGCCCCCCGGGCGCCCGGCCAGCCCGGGGGAGAGGGAGCGCCACCGGCGCCGGAGCCCACCGGCACGGCCGTCCGGCGCCGCATGCCGACGGGGACGTCCGCCAGCGTGACGGTGTGGATCTGCGGCGCCCAGGTAGGCCAGGCCGCCGGCACGGCATACCGCTCCCAGCACACCTGCGGCGGCGCCGGCCCGGACACGTCCAGGAAAAGCACGCTCACACCTACCCACGGTAGGCCGGGTGCGCCCGAACTTCATCCGCCGCCCGCACCCTGCGCATCCACCTGTGGACGTAACGTCGGTATGGCCATCGAGGTGGTGGCGAGCCCGGCTGTGCCCGGCGTGGTCAGCAGCCGGAGGTGTCAGCAGCCGAGGGCGATGGCGGTCACCAGCAGACCCCGGCCGACGACCCACCGCCCGGTGAACCCGGTCAGCTCCTCGCCGGTGGGCAGCACCGGGCCCGCGACCAGCAGCCTGGCCTGGAACCCGCCCCGCGCCACCAGGCCGTCGCCGCCGGCCCCGAAGCCCGGGCCGCCGTCGTCGTGGTTGTGGTCGCCCTCGACGGTGAGGGTCAGGTCGGCGTCGGCGAAACCCAGCCATCGGCGGGCGAGGGGGAACCAGGCCTTGTAGACCGATTCCTTGGCGCTGAACAGCAGCCGGTCCCAGGCGACCGCCGGATGTGCCCGCCCCAGCTCGGTGAGCCGGTCCCGTTCGTCGGGCAGTGAGATCTCCCGCAGGACACCGCCGGGGGTCGCCT
The DNA here is from genome assembly GCF_001983215.1 of Frankia sp. CcI49. Classification (NCBI taxonomy): domain Bacteria; kingdom Bacillati; phylum Actinomycetota; class Actinomycetes; order Frankiales; family Frankiaceae; genus Frankia; species Frankia sp. CcI49. The sequence goes on along the minus strand of NZ_MOWP01000018.1, from coordinate 117,085 downwards.
CGTTCGGCTCGGCGTCGATACCCACGCTGACCGCCCGGCCCGCGACCGTCCGCGCCACGACCGCGGCCCGGTATCCGGCGGTGTGGGTGATGCTGCCGACCACCCCGTCGGGCCAGCGTGGTTCGCGGTGCTCACCGGGAAGGATGGGCACCGCGGCCTCTCCCAGCGCCCGCAGCGCCCGGTGCGCGCAGATCCGCCCGGTGGTGAACTCGCGGCGCCGCTTGTCGACGGCGCGGGTCAGGACGGCCGCCTCCGTCGGGAACAGCGCCGCGTCCGGGTCGCCCCCGAAGTCGTCGTCGTACTTCTCCACCGCGGCGAGCGCGGGGTCGCCGGGGCCGGCTGAATCCGCCGACGGCCCGGGCGCCGGCAGGACCGCGCCCAGCAGCACCGCCCCCCCGGCGATGGCGGCGGCGGGGGGGACGGCGCCACTTACCCGGTCGCTACGGCCTGTGGACGGCATGGGCGCACGACTCCTCTGCTGCACTGGGCGTCACCGGTGGCACACACGTCGCCGGTGGTGGCTTCTGCTGGTGGCTTCTGTGACACCTGTGGCTCTTGCGACACCTGCGGGCAACATCATGCCCCTGCTGGGAGAGGGTGAGGGCATGGACGGTTCAGACCTCGTCGCGCGTGACCGTGCGGTCGTCTGGCATCCCTACGGCTCGGTGGGAGACCATGCGCCGCTGTTCGCCGTCGCGTCCGCCCGCGGCGTGCGGCTGACCCTGACCGACGGCCGTGAGCTGCTGGACGGAATGTCGTCGTGGTGGGCGGCGATCCACGGCTACCGCCACCCGGTCCTGGACCAGGCCGTGCGCGACCAGCTGGACCGGATGGCCCACGTGATGTTCGGCGGGCTGACGCACGAGCCGGCGGTGGCCCTGGCCGAGCTGCTCGTCCGGATCACCCCGCCGGGCCTGGACCGGGTCTTCTTCTGCGACTCCGGTTCGGTCTCCGTCGAGGTCGCGATCAAGATGGCGTTGCAGTACCAGGCCGGCCGGGGCCGGCCCGGGCGCACCCGGCTGCTCACGATCCGCCGTGGCTACCACGGCGACACCTCCGGCGCGATGTCGGTGTGTGACCCGGACACGGGCATGCACCACCTGTTCACCGGCCTGCTCGCCCAGCACCTGTTCGCCGCCGCCCCGACCAGTGGCTACAGCGACCCGGTGACCGACAGCGACCTCGCCGACGTGGAGCGGCTGCTCGCCGCCCACCGCGGCGAGCTCGCCGCGGTCATCTGCGAACCGGTCGTGCAGGGGGCCGGGGCGATGCGCTTCTACCCGCCCGGCTGGCTCACGCGCGTGCGTGATCTGTGCGACCGCTACCAGGTCCTGCTGATCGCGGACGAGATCGCGACCGGCTTCGGGCGCACCGGCGAGCTGTTCGCCTGCGACCATGCCGGGATCACACCGGACATCATGTGCGTCGGCAAGGCCATGACCGGCGGCTACCTGACCATGGGCGCCACCCTGTGCACCGAGGAGGTCGCCGACGGGGTGTGCGCCTCCGCGGCGGGCGCGTTCATGCATGGCCCGACCTTCATGGGCAATCCGCTGGCGGCGGCCGTCTCCCGGGCGAGCATCGAGCTTCTGCTCTCCTCGCCGTGGCGGGAGCGGGTGCGGGGGGTGCACGACGCGCTGGCCGACGGCCTCGCCGCGGCCGCCGACCTGCCCGGGGTGGCCGAGGTACGCACCCTCGGCGCGATCGGTGTGATCGAGACCCGTGAACCGGTCGACATGGCGGTCATCCAGCCGCTGCTGGTGGAGCTGGGGGTGTGGGTGCGCCCGTTCGGTCGTCTCGTCTACGCGATGCCACCGTTCGTGATGGAGCCCGCCGAGGTGGCGACGCTGGCGGGGGCCATGGTCGAGGCGGTCGCCGCCACCACGAGCACCACGGGCGTCCCCAGCATCACCCGGTAGGCCCTCGTCCCGGCTTCGGCCGGGTCGGCGCCTGTGGTCTTCCTGCTCCCGGGTGGGCGCCCGTCCGGGCCGCCCGCGTCGCCGCGCCAGCCGTCGCCGTTGCGACGACAGCGCAGGTCAGGTGGTTGCCGCGGCGGAACCGCCAGGGCCCGGCACGGTGCCAGGCCGCCGCCCTGCGTCCGCCCACTGCATATCCGACATCGGGGAACTAGTTGCGGATGCCCGAAGAGCCTTCATACCCTTCGTTCACGGGGTTTCACTGTGTGTAGCGGTCGGCGTGTCGTTGTCGGGTTCCGGAGGGCCCGGACCCGGGGAAGGGGGCGGCACCATCGCCGGCCTGGTCGACGAATGCCCTGAGTGATCTGGATATCGCCGGCAGGCGGGGTGCCGCGGGCGGTGAACGAGAGGGGCCGGGTGCGGATGCCGTTACGACAGATGTCACGACAGGTGTCAGGGGGGCCGGGGGCCGGGTACGCCCCGGCGGGCCTGCGGGCCGTGGTGAACGCGGCCCGCCGCGGATGGCGTCGTGGCCGCCTGCCCATGGGGGCCCCGATCGATCCGCCGCGGGCGGGCAGCCCACTGGAACCGGCACCATCGCCCGATGGGCCCACCGGGCACCCGGCCACCGACCCCACCCTGTGGCCCGCCGAGCCACTGCCGCTGACCGCCGTGGCTCGCTGCCCGGTTCCGGCCGGAGCGTCTGGCCACACCGTGCCGTGCCGCACCGCGCCCTGCCGCACAGCACCGGTCACCACCACGCCGGTCACCACCGCGCCATCCGGCGCAGAGCCGGGCGCGCTGCCCGGCTCGTCTCCCGGCCCACCGCGCCCATCCGCCGGCCCATCGCACAGTGACACGGGGCTGGGCGCATCACTGTTCCTGCGCGCCCGGCCCACCGATCCCGCCCTGGAGCACATCCGCCCCGGCAGCCGCTGCGGGGCACCGGCCCCCCTGCTCCAGGCACTGGTGGTGGATGCCCTGTTCGGGCTCAGCGTGGCCCTGCTCGTCGCCGACGGCGTCATGGGCGCAGGCACACCGCGGGCCACCGAGCTCGCGACCTTCGCCACCTTCACCGGGCTGGCCGTCCTCACCAGCCTGTTCGGTGCCAGTCCGGTCGGTGCCAGCCTGGCCGGCGTCACCGGCTGGGCCGGTGGAGCGCGCGGCGAGGACAGCGAGGACACGATCGAGGCCGGCCGGGACGCCTACCCCGCCATGACCACCACCTGGACGCTGCCGGTGGCCCTGTTACTACCCCCGCTGTACGCGCTGCTCGCGCACGTGCCGCTGTGGCTGGCGGCCGCGCCGCGGCGCGGCCGACCGGCCCGCCGTGGGCGGACCGGCGGCGACGGCCCTCCCACCCACAGCCTGTTCCACGACAGTGCCGCGCTCGGGATCGCCGGTGCGGCCGCCGCCTTCGCGCACCGTCTGCTCGACCCCGCCGTCGACCCCGGGTCCGCCGACCGGCTCGCCGGGTCGGCCCGCGGCGTCACGGCACTGTTCGCCGCGGTCACCGTCTACCTGGCCGTCGACCGCCTGCTGCGGCCCCGCCGCTGGGCGGCCGGCCGCGACCACACCGCGACAGTGATCGTCCAGCTCTGCGCGGCGCTCGTCCTGGCGGTCGTGTGGGCGGCGAGCCCGGTGCTGCTGGTGATCGCGGTGCCACTGGTGCTTCTGCTGCGCCGCGGGCTTGCCCATGCCGAGCTGCTGTCCGCCGCGCGCACCGATGCCAAGACCCGGCTGGCGACCCTGGGCTACTGGCGGCAGGTGGCAACGGCCGAGACGGCCCGAAGCCACGGGCTCGGCCGGCCGATGGGGGTGCTGCTGGTCGACATCGACCATTTCAAACAGGTCAACGACCGGCATGGCCACATCGACGGCGACGTGGTGCTGCTCGCCGTCGCCGACGCGTTGCGCCACGCGACCCGGCCGCAGGACCTCGTCGGGCGCTTCGGTGGGGAGGAGTTCGTCGTGCTGCTGGTCGGCGTCGACCTCGCGGCCGCGGCCGCCATCGCCGAACGTGTCCGCGACAGTGTCGCGGCCGTCCGCGTCCACCTGACCCGCGGCGAGCAGCGGGTCACCGTGTCGGTGGGCGTGGCCAGCGGCGCGCCGGCCTCCCACGACGACCACGGGGTCGTCACCGACCTGCTCGAACGTGCCGACGCGGCGCTCTACCGTGCCAAGCGGGAAGGGCGCGACCGGGTGTGCCTCGCCGCGGCGCCGGTCCCCCGGAAGCCACGGCCCACCGCCTGATCCGCGGGCCGGGCGCCTGGCCGCTCGAGCGGCCAGGCGCCCGGCCCGCAGGCGGAGCAGGTCACAGGCGGAGCAGGTCACAGGCGGAGCAGGTCACAGGCGGAGCAGGCCGGGAGAGGAGGGGGAGTGCGGGTCAGTGGTGCGGTGTCAGGCGCCGGCGGCTCGGACGGTGTTGCGCAGCAGCAGCATCGTCGTGACCGGGCCGACTCCGCCGGGGACCGGGGTGAGCGCGCCGGCGACCGGCGCCACCGCGTCCGCGTCGACGTCCCCGACCAGGCCGGCGTCGGTCCAGTTGGTACCGACGTCGATGACCACCGCGCCCGGGCGGACATGCCCGCTGCCGACCATCTTCGGCCGCCCCACGGCGGCGACGACGACATCCGCCTCGTGCACCACCGTCGTCAGGTCCTTCGTACGCGAGTGGCACACCGTGACGGTGGCGTGCTCGGCGAGCAGCAACAGCGCCGCCGGCTTGCCGACCACCGAGCTGCGCCCGATCACGCACACCCGCGCCCCGTTGAGGGGCACCTCGGCCCGGGTGAGGATCTCCAGCACCGCCGCCGCGGTCGCCGGCGCGAACGCGGGCAGGCCCAGCGCGAGACGCCCCAGGCTCAGCGGGTTCATCCCGTCGACGTCCTTGCCGACCGGGATCCGCGCACCGACATCGGCGGCGGTCAGGTCACCCGGCAGGGGAGTCTGCACGATCATCCCGTGCACCGAGGAGTCGGTCGCGAGCTCGTCGACGGTGGCGATGAGCTCATCGGGATCACCGGACAGCTCATGCACCACGCAGCCGACCCCGAGCTTGGCGGCGCCGCGCTCGATCACCCGCACATAGGACCGCGCCGCCTCGTCGACGGTCGGCAGCACGACCGCCAGGGTCGGGGTGATCCCGGTCGCGACCAGCCGTTCGACGTCGTCGACCACAGTGCGACCGATGTCGGCGGCCATCGACCGCCCGTCCAGCAACCTCATGACCCGATCCGTTCTCCCACGGCGCGCACCACGCTGTCCGCGCCGGCCAGTGACGACAGGTACTTGTCCAGCTCGGCCGCGGTCGCGTCGCGGGTCGCGGCGTCGGTCATCGACGCCAGGTTGATCCGGACGTTGATCGCGGCCGAGTCGAGCGCCGCGCGGGCACTCGCGGCTGCCACGGCGACGTCGGACAGGACGTTCACGTTCGCCCCGTCGAGAATCAGCTGGCACAGGCCGACCACCTCGGCCGCGGCCGCGGCCGTGCGCAGCGGGACGTCCGCCGCACCGATCAGCGCCTGCTGGATCGCCGCGGTGCGGGCCGCCTTGTCCTCGGGGGTGTCCTTGGGCAGCCGGTAGGCGTCGGTGACGGCGGTGAAGGCAACGGCGTCCGCGTCGGCGAGCCTCAGCGCGTCGAGACGCAGCCCGGTGGCCTGGTCGCGGGCGGAGATCATGGTCGGTTCGTGCTCGGCGTAGCGCGGCTTGCCGATGGTGAGGTTGGCGACCATGCTCACCAGGGAGGCGCCGATGGCTACCTGCAGCGCTGCCGCGGCGCCACCACCGGGCGCGGGCGCCGCGGAGGCGAGTGCCTCGAGGAACCCGTCGAGCGTTTCGTTCGCCATCGTTTCCGACTCCCCGCCTCGATCCGTCTCGCCATCCGTACCCGCCCCGGCGGTGAACCGCCCCGCCCCTGCCAGGGCCCGCGCGGAGGTCCGACCAGCCGCCACCAGCAGGTGACGGAAATGACGTCGGCCGGAGTGCACCGTAGCAAGTGGATCGACGTGCTGGGTGCGAGGAGGGCCGGCACACGCCGGTCCGGCACGATTTTGTGAGGTTCGCCGCGTCTGCTGGCAGATCGTGGTGCGGTGCCGGGAGGTGGCGCTCAGCCGGGCGCGGGCAGCGAGCCGAGGATCAGGTCCAGACCGTCGTTGAACTGGGTGCGTGTGTCGGCCCGCAGGAACGGGACGGCGGCGGCGAGATCCGGCAGCTGGTGCGCCGGGGGGTTGAACGTCGCCGTCGGGGTGCCAGGCCKACGGTCGCGGGCGACGGCGGCGGCCACCGCGCGCGCCTCGGACAGCACGTGCCCCAGGCAGTAGAACAGCAGCGTCTGGTAGACCGAGGTGGCTGCCTCCGCAGTCAGCCCCAGCCCACGCAGCAGGCCGATCGCGTGGTTCGCCCGCTCCCAGTACGCGCGCCCGCCCGGGGGCCGGCGCAGGATCACGGCGGCCATCGTCGGGTGCCGCAGCAGGCAACGGCGCAGCTGGTGCAGGCTCTCCCGTAGATCCGCCTGCGCGTCGCCGGTGGACGGCAGTGGCTCGTCGCCGGCGATCAGGATGTCCGCGAGCGCGTCGAGCAGCTCGTTCTTCGTCCGGAAATGGCGGTAGAAGGCGGTCGGGTCGACCTCGAGGCGGGAGCCCAGGGCCCGCATGCTGAACGCGTCCGCCCCGCCGATCCGGACGATCTCCATCGCCGCGTCGAGCAGGAGCTCCCGGGACAGGGTGCCACGGGGAGTGCGGTGGGGTGGCACGGGTGCGCCGGTGGGCGGCGCGTCCTCCTGAGCATCCGGTGCTGTCACAGGGCTGATCCTAACGACGCCAGCACTGTGGTCAACAACGTTGACAGCCCCCGGCCGCCTCTGTTGATCAAGACTTGTCTCTGGATGTCACGGGGCCCGACGGCAAAAGGCCTGAGTGCCCGAAAAACGGGATGCGTACCTTGGCGGGGGTTGCGACCATTGCTCCATGATCTGGTCGGTCACTGACGACGCAGGCGATTTCCTGGCCGAGGCAAACGATTTCCTCCGGACCGCGGCGGCGGAGAACACCGTTGTGCTCACGGTCGCGGCGGACGTGCGCGCGCGGGGTGCCGGTGCCTTCGGCGGAGCCGAGACCCTGTTCGGCTGGTACAGATCCATCGGTGGCCCGGTCAGCGGTGTCTTTCTCCACACCCACGGCAACCCACTGCATCTTGGCGTCATGCCGGTCGAGGCGATCGGTCCGCTGGCCGACAGCCCTGCGCTGGCCGAGCGGAAGGTTGCCAGTGTCAACACCGACGAGCGGGCGGTGGCAGTCGTCGTCGCCGCGTGGCGCGACAGGGCCGGGGCATCGCTTCGAGTCCAGGACCGTGAGCGTCTCTACCGGTTGGGAACGCTGACCCCGCTCGAGCGGCAACCTCCCGGCCGGGCGCGACCAGCGACCGCCGCGGACCGGGATCTCCTTGTGGCCTGGCATCTGGCGTTCAACGAGGAGGCAGGCCAGGGCGGCGATTCTTCGGCGCGGGTCGATGACCGGCTCAGCTACGGCGGCCTGTACCTCTGGTACGTCGACGACACGCCCGTCTGCATGGTCGGCCACAGCCGCGTCGTCAGCGGCATGGCGCGGATCGGACCTGTCTACAGCCCGCCCGAGCATCGGCGGCGCGGCTACGCCGGCGCGCTGACCGTCATGGCCAGCCAGGCGACCCGCGATGGGGGAGCCACGACGACTGTTCTGTTCACCGACCTGGCGAACCCGACCAGTAACCGTATCTACCAGCGGCTCGGGTACGTCCCTGTCGCAGACAGGGTGCTCCTCGGCCTGGATCCGCCTACCGCCTGAAATGCACCGGACCCGGGCGCCTGGGGGAGCGGGGAGCCCGGTGGCACCCGGAACGACCGCTCCCCGCCAAGATAGTCAACAGTGTTGACGCGCCGTGCTCTGCAAATTTGATCTTGGACCGCCAACAAAGCAAAAAACAAAACGGAACAAAAACATCCCTCTCCAAAAAAGAGATTCTCTGCTTGGTCGGAAAAGGATCAGCTCGGAAAGGGCGCCGTTGGTCGTGTTCCGAGGTGGCCGAGGTCGCCAGCCGACAACGCCGTCGCCGTGCCGGCACGGCGACGGCGTTGTCGGCTGGCGATGGCATCCGGGCCGAACCCGTCCAATAGCTACTGGCATAGCGGGCATTGAGGCGATCGAAGGGGAAGGTAAATGGGCGAGCTGGCACTCGCCTCGCTCCTACGGCAGTTCTCGTGGGCGCCTGGGTGGCGGGAGGCGCAACGGGCGCCCAGCCTGTCTCCCCCGAGGCCCGGAACGCCCAGCTGTGTGCCAGACCCGGCTGCCGGGGATGCCGTGCCCGGCGGGCGGTGCGGTGGCGAGGGGCTGCGTCGGGCCCGCCCACGCCGGTTCCCAGGGCAGGCTGCCCGTGTGGTCGGCCCAGACGGCCTGCAGACCGGGGACGGCCGGGCCGTCCGGGTGGCGGTACAGCGAGTTCGCGCCGAGCAGGAGCTGGTCGCTGGCGAACGGCGTGATCGCGCGCAGCTCGACAGCCAGCAGGGGCGCGAGCGTGAGGCGCTGGCCGTCGTGCAGGCGCTCGTKGCGGCGGACCCGCTCCCCGAGCAGGTCGAGGACCCTCGTGGCCTCGTCGTCACGCAGGCCGCTCACGACGAGTTCGGGGTGGCTGTCGAAGGCGAACAGCCCAATCGTGTAGGCGTAGGCCGGTTCGTCGGGCCCGTCGTCGAGCACCGGCTGCACGGCCCACCCGCGGGTGCGCAGAATCTGATCGAGCAGCGCATCCTGGCTGGCGATCCAGGCGGCGGTGGCGGCGGGGTCGTTGTCCGCCGCGCAGGCCGGGCAGGTCTCGTCGTCGCAGGAGTCGTCGTCGCGTGGTGGGTGACGGGCAGCCATGGGTTCACCTCGGTCCGTGTTGGTGGGTGAACCGTATGCGGGTGGGATCGGGCGTTTCGGCGGCGAGCCGGCTCCGTGACGGTGGATCTTGGTGGGGTCACGGCGGTTGACGTTCCGACACCGCCGGGGTGCCGGCCGCCGCGGCGGTGGCGCCGTTCAGGTGGATTCGGGTGACCCGGTGGTTTCGAGGTCGAGGGCGAGGCTGTTCATGCAGTAGCGCTGGCCGGTGGGGGCCGGCCCGTCGTCGAAGACGTGGCCGAGGTGGGAGTCGCAGCGTGCGCAGCGGACCTCGGTGCGGACCATGCCGTGGCTGGTGTCGTCGACGAGGGTGACGGCGTCGGGTGAGACGGGCTGGTAGAAGCTGGGCCAGCCGGATCCGGAGTCGTACTTGGTGGCGGAGGTGAACAGCGGTGCGCCGCAGGCTCCGCACTGGTAGGTGCCGTCGGTCTTGTTGTAGGTGTAGGCGCCGCTGAAGGGGGCTTCGGTGGCGGCCTGGCGCAGGATGGCGTAGCGCTCGGGGCCGAGCAGCTCACGCCATTCGCTGTCGGAGCGGACGACTTTGCTGCTGGTCGGGTTGTCGCTCACGGGTTGGGTCCTCTCCTGTGCAGGCGGCGCGCGTTCGGTTCCGGGTGCCGGGTCGGGGCACCGGGGGCCGGCGGGCTGGGTGCGGCCATGTCGTCGTGTGGTCGGCTGTCTCGGGTTCGTGCTGGTCGGTTCGTCGTGGTCAACGCGGCGGCTGGCCGGTTTGTTCTTGGGTGCGGTGGTGGTCGCGTTCGGTGGTGAGGGTGGTGGTGGCGAGGGCTGCCCCGCCGCCGGCGGCGAGGGTCATCACGGTGCCGTAGGCGGCGGGGAGGTGGTGGTGGGCGGTGGCGTGGGCGAGGACGGCCGTGTCGGCGGTGTCGCTGAGCAGGCCGGCGACGAGCCAGGGTTGGGTCTTTCCGCCGGTGGTGTGGGCGTGGAGCAGGCCGAGGCCGAGGGCGAGGTCGCGGATGCCGGCGAGGCGTGCGATCCAGGCAATTTTCTCGGCTGTGACACGGTCGACGCCGGCGAGGCGGATGATCGGTACGGGTCTGGTGAGGGCGGTGAGTCCGACGGCGGAGCGTGCGAGGCTGTTCAGCAGGATCTGGGCCCGGTTCGTCACCCGGCGTGTATCCTTTGCAGTCGAGGGAACACGTAGTGTGATCACGATCTCGTTACCTGGCCTTCTGGGGTGGGAACGACTTCGCTTGTTCGTACGTTGGACTCGGTTGAGGTCAACATGCCACGACGCTCTGAGGAGTCATATGGGCGAGCGCATTCTGCGGGGCAGCCGTCTCGGTGCAGTGTCCTACGAGACTGACCGCAGCACGGAGCTTGCCCCGCGGCAGACAGCGTCGTACGACTGCCCCAACGGGCACCAGTTCGCCATGCCGTTCGCCGCCGAGGCCGAAGTGCCGTCGGTGTGGGAGTGCAGGGTGTGCGGGTCGCCTTCGGTGATTGTGGACGGTGAGCGGCCGGAGCCGAAGAAGAGCAAGCCGCCGCGGACGCACTGGGACATGTTGATGGAGCGTCGTACGACGGACGATCTGGAAGAGGTGCTGGCCGAGCGGCTGGCGGTGCTGCGGGGCGCTGGCGAGGATCGCCGGTCGGCCTGAGCAAGGCTGCCTTCGGTGCCGGGCGCGGCGCCGTTGGGCTTGGTTGGCGAAGGGGTGACAGCGTTTGACGCTGTCACCCCTTCGCCATGTCCGTGCCCGGTGGTGCCCCGGGTGTGACGGCTGGTCCCCCGGTGGTGGGGGTCGGGGTTTCCGGGGCGTTGCGGGCCCCCGGCCCTGATCCGGGTCAGGACCGGCCGGCGGGGGTGCTGGTCGCGGACGGCCCGGTTTCGGCGGTGCTGTCGGTGGGTGTGGGGGTGCTCGTCGTGGGGGCGGGGTCGCCGGGGGGTGCTGGTGCGGGGATCGCGGTGGTGGAGGGTGCGTGTGGGGTGCGGGTGGCGGCGGGGCCGCGGCGGCGGGAGGACAGTGCCCACCAGCCGACGCGCCAGAATCCTTCGGCGACGATCGAGCGGTTCATCTTGGAGGCGCCGCGTTCGCGTTCGACGAAGTCGATGGGGACCTCGATGACGCGGAAGCCGGACTGCCAGGCGCGCCAGGCGAGGTCGACCTGGAAGCAGTAGCCCTGGGAGGCGACGAGGGTGAGGTCGCGGGCGCGCAGTACGTCGGCGCGGTAGGCGCGGAATCCCGCGGTGGCGTCGCGGAGGGGGACGCCGAGGGCCGCGCGGACGTAGGCGTTGGCGCCGCGGGAGAGGACCAGCCGGCTGCGTGGCCAGTTGTGGACGGTGCCGCCGGGGATCCAGCGGGATCCGATGGCGAGGTCGGCGCCGGTGAGGGCGTCGAGCAGGCGGGGTAGCTGTTCGGGCTGGTGGGAGCCGTCGGCGTCCATTTCGACGATGATGTCGTAGCCGTGTTGGAGCGCCCAGGTGAAGCCGGCGATGTAGGCGGAGCCGAGACCGGATTTGCCGGCGCGGTGCAGGACGTGGATGTGGCTGTCGGCGGCGGCGAGTTCGTCGGCGATGTCGCCGGTGCCGTCGGGGCTGGCGTCGTCGATGACGAGCAGGTCGACCGCGGGGTTCGCCGTGCGCAGGCGGCGGGCGGTGTCCGGCAGGTTGTCCCGTTCGTTGTAGGTCGGGACGCAGACGACGACGCGGGTGGCTTCCACGCCTCTCCTTTTCTGGTCGGTTCCGGTCGGGGTGGTGTCGTGGTCGTGCGGGGTGGTGCGGCGGCTGCGGCGGGTGTGGAGCAGGGCGCCGAGGATGGCGATCACCGCGAGGGCGGTGAGGGCCATCTCCGGGACGATACCGAGCCGGGTGGCGAGGGTGTGTGTGGTGCGTAGCGGAAGCTGCGCGGTCAGTACGCCCGGTTCGTACAGGCCTGTCTGGGACAGGATGGTGCCGTCGGGGCGATGATGGCGCTTTGGCCGCTGGTGGAGACCTGGACGGTGGCGCGGCCGTGTTCGACGGCGCGCAGGCGGCTCATCGCGAGCTGCTGTTCGCTTTCGCCCTTGCGGCCGAAGGAGGCGTTGTTGGTCTGGATGACGAGGAGTTCGGCGCCGCGGTTGACGTTGTCGCGGACGAGTCCGTCGTAGGCGACTTCGAAGCAGATGACGTCGCCGATGGTGGTGCCGGCGACGGGCAGGGCGCCGTGGCCGGTGCCGGCGAGGAAGTCGTTGGGCATCTCGTCGGCGAAGCGGGTGATGAGTTTTTCCAGCAGGGCCCGGCCGGGGAGGTATTCGGCGAACGGGACGGGGTGGCGTTTGACGTACATGTCGCCGGTGGGGCCGTCGGTGGTCCAGATGAGTCCGGCGTTGCGGACGTGCCGGTCGCCGGGGCCGTCGAGGACGGCGCCGACGAGTAGTGGGGCGCGGGCGACGGTGGCGGCGTGGGTGAGGGCGGTGGCGGCGTCCGGGTCGGTGAGGGGGTCGAGGTCGGAGGAGTTCTCGGGCCACAGGACGAGGTCGGGCTGGGGGGTGGTGCCGGCGCGGACGGCGGCGGCGAGGTTCTCGGTGCCCTGGACGTGGTTGGTGGTGACCTGCATGGCTCGGCCGAGGGCGTGGTAGCCGCCTGCTTCGGGGACGTCGCCCTGGATGGCGGCGACCTGCAGGGTGCCGTGCTGGGCCGCGGTGGGCAGGGGGACGGCGAGTCCGGCGAGGGTGAGGGCGCCTGCTGTGGCGGCGGTCGCGGTGAGGGCGAGGGTGGGTCGGCGTGCGCCGTGCGGGGGTGTGGGGTGGCTGGGTGTGGGGTGAGGGGGGCGTCGCCGGCTCCACGCCGGTGTCTGGGTGTGGAGGTGGATGGCGGTGGTGGCGAGCAGGGCGGCGGTGGTGGCGACGGCGAAGGTGACCAGGGGGGCGCCGCCGAGGGCGGCGAGGCCGGTGTAGGGGCTGTCGGGCTGGCTGAAGGCGAGCCGGCCCCAGGGGAAGCCTCCGAAGGGCGCGCGGCCGCGGAGGGCTTCCTGGGCGACCCAGGCGGCGCCGGTCCACAGCGGGGCGGCGGGTAGCCGCCAGGCGAGGGTGGTCGCGGGGGCGATGGCGGCGAGGATGGCGGCTTCGGCGGTGGACAGGACGATCCAGCCGTCGGCGCCGACGAAGGAGACGAAGCGCAGCAGGGGTAGCAGGAAGCCGAGGGAGAACAGCAGGCCGAGCCCGTAGGAGGTGCGTAGGCGGCGGCCGCGGACGGTGAGGGTGAGGACGGCGACGGCGACGGGGGCCAGGGGCCACCAGCCGATGGGGGGGAAGGCGGTGTAGAGCAGCAGGCCGGCGAAGGTGGCCAGGGCGGGCCGGGTGAGGCGGCGCCCGGTGGTGCGCAGGCGGCGCGCGGCGCCGCTGGTGGCGTCGGTGGGCTGCTGGGGTTTCTGGGGGGTCGCGGGGGGTGTGGGGGGCGCGCCTGCCGTGGCCGGGTCGTGCGGGGGTGGTGTGGCGGGCGCGTGGGTCACCGGTCCAGTGTCCGGTACGCGGGCGGGGTCGGGTAGCCCGGGCTGTGTGCTGTCCGTCGTGGGTGGTCGGCCGCGGGTCTGGTTGTGGGTTCGGCTCCAGGCCTGGTGGTGGGTGGTGTAAGGGGTTCGGTGCCCTCCCCTGTCCGCGGCCGGTGGTGGCGGCGTCTGGACCACGTTGGGACTACCTGGAGGTTTTCGGGTCGGGGTGGGGTGCTTCCGTGGGTGGGACGTGTGTGGTCGAATCTCGCGGTGCCCCGGTGTCGGGGTGTGCCGCGGGTGTCTGGTCTGGTGCCGGGTGGGCCGGCGGGGGGTGGGGTTCCGGACCGTTCGTTAGACAACGGTGCTGGCGTGGCCGGGTGCGGTGTGCGCGGTGCCGGTCCGAAGGACGGTCCGGATCCCGGCTGCCCGGATGCCGCGAGCCGGTGTGGTTCCCCGGTGTGGTTCTCGGTTCGGTGGGCGGGTCAGAGCTGGTCGTGGATGATCTGCCCGCGCAGGACGGTGCGCAGGCAGGTCGGGCGGGTGTGGGCGGCCCAGGCCAGTGGGTCGGTGCCGGGTGGTGGTGGCTTGAGGTCCCAGACGGCGAAGGTCGCGGGGGCGCCGGTGGTGAGCTGCCCGGAGCCGTCGGTGTCGGCGCGGGCGGCCTGCCAGCCGCCGCGGGTGGCGGCGCTGAACGCCGCGGCGGGGCTGATCCTGGATGTGGCGATGTGGTGGTGGGTGGCGGCGTGCACGGCGCCCCAGGGGTCGAGCGGGGTCACGGGGCTGTCGGAGGACAGGGCGAGGGTGACACCGGCGGCGGTGAAGGCCGCGAACGGGTTCATCAGCGCGGCTCGGGTGGCGCCGAGGCGGGTGGTGTAGAGCCCGTCGGGGCCGCCGTAGCGGGCGTCGAAGGCGGGTTGGACGCTGGCGACGAGGCCGAGGCGGGCCATGGTGTGGATCTGGTCGGGGTGGGCGAGCTCGGCGTGTTCGACGCGATGGCCGGCGGCGGCGATGGTGGCGGTGCCGAGCTGGTCGGCGGCGGCGTGTAGTCCGGCCAGGACGAGGTCGAGGGCGGCGTCGCCGATGGCGTGGAAGCCGGTCTGCAGGCCGGCGTGGGTGGCGTCGCGGACGATGTCGCGGATGTCGTCGGCGTCGCGGTGGCGTTGGCCGCTGTGGGTGGGCTGGTCGTGGTACGGGCTGCGCAGGGCGGCGGTGTGGGAGCCCAGGGAGCCGTCGACGAACAGGTCGCCGCCGTAGCCGACGGGTCCCAGGCCGGGTTCTGCGGTGAGGGTGAGGGCGGTGGGCAGGTCACCGGCCCAGTAGCCGTGGACGGCGGGGCCGGTTTCGTCGCGGGCGAGGGTGAGCAGGTCGGCGAGGTCGTCGGCGCTGGAGACCTCGGGGCCGGCCATCTCGTGCAGGGCGGCGATGCCCAGGGCGGCGGCGTGGGTGCGGACCCGGCGGGCGGCGTCGAGGCGGGTGGTGCGGGGCAGATCGTGGTAGGCGGTGGTGCGGGCGCGGTGGTGGGCCTCGTCGCGGCACAGTCCGTCGCCGAGCCAGCCCGGTGCCTGGTCGGCGCCGGAGCGGTGGGCCAGGGTCGGGGAGATGACGGCGGTGTGGCCGTCGGCGCGGGCGAGGTAGACGTCGACGGGTCCGGCGGCGCGGGCGATTTCGGCGGCGGTGGGTGGGCGTTGCTGTGGCCAGCGGGTCTCGTCCCAGCCGGTGCCCAGCAGCGGTCGGCCGGGTCGTCGCCGGGCCGCGTGGGTGAGCTGGTCGAGGGCGTCGGTGAGGKTGGGGGCGTCGGTGAGGTCGACGCCGTCGAGGGCGAGCCCGGTGGCGGTGGTGTGGATGTGGGCGTCGACGAACGCGGGGGTGATGGTGGCGCCGTGCAGGTCGATGGTGGTGTCGACGGTGCCGGGTGGGTGCTCGTCGGCGGTGCCGATCCAGGTGATGGTGGCGTCGTCGACGAGGAGTGCGGCTCGCTGGGCGTGGGCGTGGGGGCTGTGGGGGGCGAGCAGGTGGGCGTGCCGGTAGAGCACACGTGTGGGTGTGTGGTGTGGCTGGCGGTGGGTGGGGTGTGTGCTCACCGTGCCCAGGGTGGCCTAGCCCGGCCTGTCACAGGTTCGGGGGGCGCCCTTCGTAGGGGGTGGAGAGCACGACCATGGTGCGGGTCGACACGTTGGCCGCGGCGCGGATCTCCTGCAGGAGCGCTTCGAGGGCGGCGGGGTCGGAGACGCGGACCTTGAGCAGGTAGCTCTCCTCCCCCGCGACGCTGTAGCAGGCCTCGATGGCGGGCAGGTGGGTGAGCCGGTCGGGTGCGTCGTCGGGCTGGCTGGGGTCGATCTCCTTGATGGAGACGAACGCGGTGAGTGCCAGGCCGACCTGGGATGGGTCGACGAGGGCGACGTAGGACGTGATGACTCCGCGCTGCTCCAGGCGACGGACCCGCTGGTGCACGGCGGACACCGACAGGCCGGTGGCGCGACCGAGGTCGGTGAAGCTCATCCGGCCGTCGCGGCACAGCAGCTGCACGATCTGACGGTCTAGATCCTCCAACACGTTCCGGAGGTTATGCACAGAACGGCCGGTCGTGACGGGAGTTTCTGGTCCCGTCGGGACTTTGCGTGGCGGGTGGGCGTGTCGCGGTGGAGGTTCTGGTGACGGATGGTGATCTTCTCGGTGCGTGGTGTGGATGATGGTTCGGTGTCGGTGCGGCGGAGGGCCGGGGTCTGGTGCGGGTCCGGTGCTGGTGGGAGGGGTGCTGGTGGGAGGGGCCGTTGGCTGGTTGGTGGTGGTGGGGTTGGGCTGTCGGCAGGGCATGCCAGTCTGACAAGATGACCATCGTGGAGGTTCCGGTGGGTGAATTCGGGGTGTCCGGCGGTGGTGAGCGGCTGCTGCTCGCGGACACCCCGTCGTTGTATTTCCGTGCCTTTCACGGGGTGCCGCGGTCGGTGCGGGCGCCGGACGGGATGGCGGTGAACGCGGTGCGGGGGCTGCTGGATGTGCTGGCCCGGCAGATCGTCGAGCTGCGGCCGCGGCGGCTGGTGTGCTGTTTCGACGCGGACTGGCGTCCGGCGTTTCGGGTGGCGCTGATCGCGTCGTACAAGGCGCATCGGGTGGCCGATCCGGTGTCGGCTCCGGTGTCCCCGGTGGCGGATGCCGGTGGTCCGGGTGTGGCGGGTCTTCAGGCCGGTGGTGCCGGTGGTGTGGTCGTGGAGGAGGTGCCCGACGAGTTGGAGGCGCAGCTGCCGGTGATCGATGCGGTGCTCGCGGCGTTCGGGATCGCGCGGGCGGAGGCGGCGGGGTTCGAGGCCGACGATGTGATCGCGACGTTGGCGACCCGGCACAGCGTGGGCCGGGTGGGTCCGGTGGACATCCTGACCGGGGACCGGGACCTGTTCCAGCTGGTGTGTGACGACGCCGGGGTGGCGGTGCGGTACGCGGTGGAGAAGTTCGCGCTGGTGGATGAGGCGTCGGTCAGCGCCAGGTATGGGATCCCGGGCCGGGCGTACGCGGATTTCGCGGTGCTGCGGGGTGATCCCAGTGATGGGCTGCCCGGGGTGGCGGGGATCGGTGCGAAGACGGCGGCGGCGCTGCTGGTGCGGTTCGGGTCGTTGTCCGCGGCGTTGGCGGCGTTGGACGCGGGGGTGGTCGAGGGCTTCCCGGCCCGGGCGGCGGCGCGGCTGGCGGCGGCGCGGGACTACCTGGCGGCGGCGGTCGGGGTGGTGGCGGTGGTGCGGGATGTGCCGCTGGAGGCGGTGTCGGGGGTGTTGCCGGTGGCGCCGGTGGATCCGGTGGCGTTGGCGGAGCTGACCGCGCGGTACGGCCTGGCCGGGTCGGTGGGGCGGTTGACGGCGGCACTGGCGGCCGTCGCCCCCGCGTAGCCATCTGACGGGCGCCTGACGGCCGTCGGAGGCCGGGTGGGGGGCGTGTTCGCGTCGGGCCGGGGTGTGGGGAGTGTCACGGTGAGCGCCGCGTGGGTGCCGCTGGGGACATCCGGGATCGTCCGCGCGCACGCGGAGGGGGTCTGCGGGGGTCTGGTCCGGTCCGGCAGGGTGGAGGTGTTGCTGCGGACCGTGACGTGACGGCGGTGTGGGTGGATCGGTGCGGGCCGCCGGCACGGCCGAACCGGCAGTGACGGTAGGTTGCCCCTCATCTGACAGCGTGGGTGTACACGCAGGTGACCGATGGGTTCGTTCGTCGACGGTCCGGGGTCGCCTACTGTTGCGCACCGAAGGCCCCGCGTGGGCGTCGGGTGCGGGTGAGGGTGGAGGTGACCTGGTGGGGCTGCGCGAGCGGCTCGCGGGCAGGCGTGTGTTCATGACCGGGGTGACCGGGTTCGTCGGTGAGGCGCTGCTGGAGCGGCTGCTTTCGGACTTCCCGGATACCCGGATCGTGGCTCTCGTCCGGCCCCGGGGTAGCCATTCGGGTGCGGCCCGGCTGGCGCGGATGACTCGTAAGCCGGCGTTCGCCGGGCTGCGGGAGCGGCTGGGCCGGGAGGGGCTGGCCGCGCTGCTCGCCGAGCAGGTGCAGGTCATCGAGGGTGACCTGGCCGACATGGGGGCGTTGCCCACCGACCTGGACGTGGTGATCCACTGCGCCGGGGAGGTGTCGTTCGACCCGCCGATCGACGAGGGGTTCGCGACCAACCTGGGTGGGGTTCAGGAGCTGCTGCGGGCGGTGCACGCCAGTGGTGCGCGGCCGCATGTGGTGCATGTGTCGACGGCGTATGTGGCCGGGTTGCGGTCGGGGCACATCGCCGAGGGCCGGCTGGCGCACGAGGTGGACTGGCGGGCCGAGCAGGCTTCGGCCGGGCGGGCGCGGCAGGCGGCGGAGGACGCGTCGCGGTCGCCGGAGGTCTCGGCGCGGCTGCGGGAGCAGGCGGCCGGCGAGCATGGCCGGGCCGGGGCGCAGACGGTGGCGGCGGCCGCGGAGACGGCGCGACGGGACTGGGTGGCGCGGCGGATGGTCGCCGCCGGTGCCGAGCGGGCGCAGGTGCTGGGGTGGACGGACGCCTACACGTTCACCAAGGCGCTGGCGGAGCGGTATCTGGAGGAGTCGCACGGCGATCTGCCGTTGACGATTGTGCGTCCTTCGATCATCGAGAGTGCGGTCGCGCGGCCGTTCCCCGGGTGGATCGAGGGGTTCAAGATGGCCGAGCCGCTGATTCTGGCGTTCGGTCGTGGGGAGCTGCCGGACTTCCCGGCGTCCCCGGACGCGGTGGTCGACATCATTCCGGTGGATCTGGTCGTCAACGCGTTGCTGGCGGCGGCGGCGTCCCCGCCGCCGGTGGACACCCCGGCGTACTACACGGTGTGTTCGGGGTTCCGTAACCCGTTGCTGTTCCGGGATCTGTACGAGTATGTGCGGGGCTATTTCCTGGCCCATCCGCTGCCGAAGCGGGGCCGGGGTGCGATCGCGGTGCCGGAGTGGCCGTTCGCCGGTTCGGTGGCGGTGGAGGCGAAGCTGCGCCGCGGGGAGAAGGCGGTGGAGTGGGCGAACCGGGCGTTGGGGCATGCGCCACGGTCGGAGCGGGTGCGCCGGTGGGCGGTGGATCTGGAACGGTCCGAGAGCCGGGTGGCGTTCCTGCGCCGCTATTCGGATGTGTACCGGGCGTACACGAGCGCGGAGCTGGTCTACGTCGACGATGCGACGGCGGCGCTGCACGCGGCGATGGAGCCGGCGGACCAGGAGGAGTTCGGGTTCGATCCGGCCTGCTACGACTGGCGGCACTATCTGCAGGATGTGCACTGCCCGGCGGTGACGGCGGTGCTGCGCCGGCCGCGGGATCCCGCCCCGGCGCGGCGTGGGGCGGGGAACCTGTCCGCCGGCGACGGGGTGCTGGCGGTGTTCGACCTGGATGGGACGCTGGTGTCCTCGACGGTGGTGGAGTCCTACCTGTGGCTGCGGCTGGCCGATGCGGGGCCGGCGGAGCGGGCGCGGGAGATCGCGTCGTTGGCGCGGGCGTTGCCGGGGTATCTGCGGGCGGAGCGTCGGGACCGGGGGCATCTGATCCGTTCGGTGTACGGCCGGTACGCGGGGGTGGACCCGGCGGAGCTTGCGGAGGTGGTGGCGCAGGCCGGGGCGGATGTGCTGCTGCGGCGGGTGAAGCCGGCGGCGGTGCGGCGGGTGCGTGAGCATCGGGCGGCGGGGCATCGCACGGTGCTGCTGACGGGGGCGGTGGCGCCGCTGGTGGCGCCGCTGGCGCCGTTGTTCGACGAGATCGTCGCCACCGAGCTGGCGGTCGGCGCGGACGGTCTGTACACGGGCCGGTTGTTGGCGTCGCCGCTGGTCGGGGATTCCCGGGCGGCGTTCCTGGATCATTACGCGCGCCGTCGGGGGGCGGATCTGGAGGCGTCGTGGGCGTACGCGGACAGCCTGTCGGACCTGCCGATGCTGCGCACGGTGGGTAATCCGGTGGTGGTCAATCCGGATGTGGCGTTGCACAAGGTGGCCCGGGCGTCGGGGTGGCCGATCGAGGAGTGGCCGTCGACGCCCGGTGAGTCGCGGCTGCTGGTCGGCAGCCGGGTGGAGCGGGGTCTGTTCGCGGCGGCGGCGGCCGCCCAGGGCCGTGGCGCCGGCGGCGCGGGGCGTGCCGGTGGTCGCGGTGACGGTGGGAACGGTGGGGATGCGACGGTGGTTCGGGTGGGAGTGGGTGAGGGCCGGTGACCCGCGGTCTGGAGCTGTACCGGTCGTTGCCGCGGTACGCGGCGGCGCGGGTGGTGTCGGGGCGGCTGCCGCGGCTGTCGTCGATGGCGGCGACGTCCGCGGCGCCGCTGCGGCTGGTGGACCGGGGGGATCCGGCGTTGCCGGGGCCGGGCTGGGTGACGGTGCGCCCTCGGCTGGCGGGGATCTGCGGGTCGGATCTGGCGACGGTGACGGGGCAGAGCTCGTTCTACTTCTCGCCGTTGGTGTCGATGCCGTTCACGCCGGGCCATGAGATCGTCGGTGATCTGCAGGAGGCGGTGACGCTGGCGGACGGGCGGCGGTTGGCGGCCGGGTCGCGGGTGGTGATCGATCCGGTGCTGGGCTGTGCGGCGCGGGGGCTGGAGCTGTGTCCGGCGTGTGCGGCGGGCCGGTCGTCACGCTGTGACTCGATCACGGTGGGTCATCTGTCGCCGGGGTTGCAGACGGGGTACTGCGCGGATACCGGGGGTGGGTGGAGCCGCGCGATGGTGGCTCATCACAGCCAGTTGCATCCGGTGCCGGACACGCTGGTGGATGAGCGGGCGGTGCTGGTGGAGCCGCTGGCGACGGCGGTGCACACGGCCGGGCGGGCGCGGATCGCGACCGGGGACCGGGTGCTGATCGTGGGCGCGGGGGCGGTGGGTCTGCTGACGTTGCTGGCGGTGCGGGCGTACACCAAGGCCGAGCATGTGACGCTGGTGGCGAAGCATCGCCGGCAGGTGGAGCTGGCCCGCCGGTTCGGCGCCGACGAGGTGCTGGCACCGGATGACGCGGTCGGTGGGGTGCGCCGGGCGAACCGGGCGTTGCGGCTGACGCCGCAGCTGGGTGGGGATTTCCTGCTCGGTGGGGTGGATGTGGCGATCGACTGTGCGGGTAGCGCGTCGTCGTTGTCGACGGCGTTGCGGGTGACCCGTGCGGGGGGCCGGGTGGTGCTGTCGGGGGTGCCGTCGGGGTCGGTGGATCTGACTCCGCTGTGGTACCGGGAGCTGGAGCTGGTCGGCACGTACGCGTCGTCGGGCGGTGCGCGCCGCGGCGACCCCGACCTCGGTCTCGATCCGGCTGCGGCCGGTGTGGAGGGCGGGCCTGACGACGAGTCGGATTTCGGCCGGGCGTTGGCGTTGGCCGCGACGGCGCCGCTCGACGGGGTGGTGTCGGCGGTGTATCCGCTGGCACGGTGGCGGGAGGCGTTGGATCACGCGTTGTCGGCGGGGAGGCTGGGTGCGGTGAAGATCGTGTTCGATCCGGCGGCGTCGGCGTGATCGGGGTGAGACACGCCGGCAGGTGCGGGGGCAGGTGCCGGGGTGCCGCGGGACGTGGCACGGTCGGGCTAGTCGAGATTTTCGGGATTGTCGTCCCAGGCGGCGGGTTCCGTCGCGGGCCGGGCGGGTGCGGGGGCACCGCGTCCGGTCGGGGTGACACACAGACGAGGGGAACGTGCAGGTGAGACCGGGGTTCGTGCTCGAGGTCGACGAGCGCACACCTCCGCTGCTGGTGCACCAGGGTGAGGGGCTGACGCTGGAGCGGTTCCCCCTGGGTACCCGGGTGGTGTATCCGCCGGAGTCCCTTCCGGGGGTGGGCGATGTGGACGCGGCGATCGCGGACGCGTTGGAGCATCCGTACAACTGTGAGCCGTTGCGGGAGCTGCTGCGGCCGGGGATGCGGCTGACGATCGCGTTCGACGATCTGTCGATTCCGCTGCCGCGGATGCGCCGTCCGGATGTGCGTCAGCGGATCATCGAGCAGGTGCTGACGCTGGCGGCGGCGGCCGGGGTCGACGACGTGGTGCTGATCGCGGCGAACGCGTTGCATCGGCGGATGACGGCGGCGGAGATCGAGCACATCGTCGGGGAGCGGGTGTTCCGGTCGTTCTGGCCGGACAACCTGTACAACCACGACGCCGAGGACCGGGACAACCTCCTGCACATCGGGGTGACCGACCACGGTGAGGATGTGGAGATCAACCGGCGGGCCGCGGAGAGCGACCTGCTGGTGTACGTGAACGTGAACCTGGTCGCGATGGACGGTGGGCACAAGTCGGTGCCGATCGGGCTGGCGTCGTACAACAGCATCCGCCACCATCACAACTCGCACACGATGGTGCGTTCACGGTCGTTCATGGACCACACCCGTTCGGAGATGCATTCGTCGGCGTGGCGGATGGGTCGGCTGCTGGCGAACCATCTGAAGATCTTCCATGTCGAGACGACGCTGAACAACGCCTGTTTCCCGGACAAGTACAGCTTCCTGACCCGCCGGGAGTGGGAGTGGTCGGTGCGGGACCAGGCGATGGCGTACGGGATGAGCCGGGGGCTGTCGGTGATGCCGTCCCGGCCGCGGCGCAAGCTTTTCCATGATCTGCTCGCCGACTACCAGGTGACGGGTGTGTTCGCCGGGGAGACGGAGACCACCCACGACCAGACGATCGCCAGTGTGCACCGTCAGCAGCTCGTCGAGGTGGACGGGCAGTCCGACGTGCTGGTGGCGGGCCTGCCGTATGTGGGCCCGTACAACGTGAACTCGGTGATGAACCCGATCCTGGCGACCTGCATGGGGCTGGGGTATTTCTTCAACATGTACCGGGGTAAGCCGCTGGTGCGGCACCAGGGCGCGATGATTCTCTACCATCCGGTGACACCGGAGTTCTCCCAGCTGCACCATCCGTCGTATGTGGACTTCTTCACCGAGGTGCTCGCCGAGTCCACCGACCCGGCGACGATCGAGGCGAAGTTCGAGAAGCAGTACGCGACGGACCCGTGGTACATCCACCTGTACCGCACCTCGCACGCCTATCACGGCGTCCACCCGTTCTACATGTGGTACTGGGCCGCGCACGGCATGGACCACCTGGGTGATGTGGTGTGGGTCGGGGGGGATCGGGCGGCGTGCGCGCGGATGGGTTTCCGGGCGGCGTCGACGCTCGCGGACGCGTTGGAGATGGTGTCGGGCACGGTGGGCCGTGATCCGTCGATCACCTACCTGCACACCCCGCCGCACACGATGGCGGACGTGCGATGAGTCCGGCGGGCCGCTTCGGTGGGCCGCCGCGGCCGGGGATCTCCGCGGCGGAGGTCGTGCGGGGGTTCCGCTGGGGTAACCGGTCGCTGGTGCCGGCGTCGGCGCAGGCGCACCGCCCGCCGACGCCGGCGCGGGAGTTCCCGACCGCGTGGGCGCGCAGCACCCCGGCGCGGGCGGCGCGGACCGCGTTCCTGGAAGGGGCGATGAACCCGCTGCTGCACGCGGCGCTGACCCCGACGGTGGCCGGGGCGGAGGTGTTCGACGAGGTCGGTGACGGCCCGGTGATCGTGGTGTCGAACCACTCCAGTCATCTGGACGCCCCGCTGCTGCTGTGTGCGCTGCCGCGGAAGGTGCGGGAACGTACCGCGGTGACGGCGGCGGCGGACTACTTCTTCGAAAGCACCTGGCGGGGCCTGTCGACGGCGTTCGCGTTCGGGACGGTGCCGATCGAGCGCCGGGGCGGGGTGCCGTCGACGTTGCCGCTGGATCTGCTTCGTGACGGGTGGAACCTGGTGGTGTTCCCCGAGGGCACCCGGTCGCAGGACGGGGCGCGGGGCCGGTTCCGCCTCGGTGCGGGGTATCTGGCGGTGACCGCGGGGGTGCCGGTGGTGCCGGCGGCGTTGCGGGGCGCGTATGCGGCGATGCCGCGTGGGCGGGCCTGGCCGTTGCCGGGTCGTCCGCGGGTGTCGGTGCGGTTCGGGTCGCCGATCCGGGCCGGGGACGGTGAGGATGTGCGGGTGTTCACCGCCCGGCTGTCGGCGGAGGTGGACCGGCTAGGGGTGGAGGACTCCACCAGCTGGTGGGCGTCGCTGCGGGCGTCCGGTGCTGGTGAGACGTCGGTGTCGACGTCGTCGGGTTCGGTGGCGGTGCCGCCGGCGCGGGCCGGGCGGGGTGAGGCCCCGGTGGCGCGGTGGCGGCGGGTGTGGGAGGCCACCGAGCCGCCGGCGCCGGTGCGGTCGCGGTCGCCGTGGGAACGCTGATCACACCGGGCCGGTGATGTGACTCTCGTCACATCAAGATCGTCTTGTGGATAAACCTGTTCATGGTGCGGTGGGTAGTCGGGGTGGGCCTGGGGATGACCTGTGGGTCAGGGCCTTCCCCGCCCCCGTGCGCGAAGTCAAGGCGTTGCCTCACGCTGTGTCACAGGTATGACTGGATACATGGCTCTGCTGCACCGCTCCGACCGCCCCGAGCGTCGTCCCGTCGACCGGCCCGTACCGGCCGCGCGCCCCGCCGCGCGCGTCGGTGGGCGTCCCAACGCCGCCGGCCATCCCACGGCGCTACCGGCCCGTCCGGGCCCGGACACCGCGGGAGATCGCGACCCGCGGGTCCGTTCACGTCGAACCCAGGGCGCGGTCCTGGCGGTCCGCCGGCCCGCCGGCACCGGTGACGATGCGGCCCCACCCGCCGGTCCGACCGGACGGGCGTTGCCGCCGAGCGTGGCGCGGGTCGCCGCGCGGACCCGGCTGTCCGCCGAACTGCTCGCCGCGATCCTGGAGGTCGAGGACCGCACCCGCGCCACCCTCGACGACATGGAACGCGCCGACGCGCTGGCCGAGCGGCTTCTCGCCCGCCGCCGCGACCGGCTGGCCGCGGCCGCCAGCCCCGCGGGCCGGCTGTCCGCCTGAGGAGCGGCCCGTCAGCGCCTCTCAGCGCTCGGCGGGGTCGATGAGCGCGTCCGGCAGATGCGACGGCTCGAAGACGCCGAGCAGGTAGCGGTCCGGCCGAACGACGGCGATCCGTGCGCGGCCGTGCCGCCCACGCATGCACAGCACGGTGCCCTCCAGGTCCTCGACGACAAGGTCCTCGACGGCCGGGCCGCCCGCGCGGATGTCACCGGCCCGGCCGGGGCCGGTGACCGTCACCACGGCGGCACCGCGGCGGTCCGCCCACCGTCGGACCTGCGGGGGCAGGTGCTCGCCGGGGTCGACACCGAGCCCGAGCAGCGCCCAGGACAGGCCGAGAAGGTCGTCGAGGTGGCCGGTCGTACCGGCCGATGTGCGTACCCGCGGGTTCGCCAGGACCCGGCCGGCCCAGCGGCCACCATCGCGCCGTGTGCGCGCCGCCCGGGGCAGGCGGGTCCGGGGCCGCGCCGCCCCGGAGCGCAGCGCCTGGCGCAGACCGGGGGTGTGCGCGGCGGTGCGCAGTGTCATCCGCAGCAGCGCCGCGCGGGTGGGGCTGGTGGTCTGCACGACCCGGCCGGCGCGGATCGCGCGGGTGGTGATCGCCGCCACCTGGGGTCGGCGTTCCCGCTCGTAGTCGTCGAGGGTCCGCGGGTCGCGGCGCCCGGTGACGACCTCGGTCAGCCGCCAGGCCAGCGCGGCGGCGTCCCGGATGCCGGAGGCGAGGCCCTGCCCGGCGAACGGTGGCATGGTGTGCGCCGCGTCCCCGGCGAGCAGGACACGGCCGACCCGCCACCGGTCGGCCATCCGGGCGTGGAACGTGTAGACGGCGGCCCGTTCGATCGTGACCGTGCCCGGGTCGATCCAGGGTGTGAGCAGGCGGGTGACCGTCTCCGGCCGGGTCATCCGCGCGGGATCCTCGCCGGGGAGCAGCATCCACTCCCATCGGTGTCCGCCCGGCATGGGCATGGTCACCGCCGGCCGGCGCGGATCGAGAACGAAGGCGATGTCGGCGGGCATGGGCAGCGGCCCGGGTGAGCGTGTGTCGACGACGAGCCAGGGCTGCGCGAAGGTCGTGCCCTGGTACCCGACGCCGATCAGGGTGCGCACGGTGCTGGACGCGCCGTCGCAGCCGACCACCCAGCGTGTCTGGACGGCGCTGCCGTCGTCCAGGTCGACCTGCACCGCGTCGGGGCCCTCACGTAGCCCGCTCACTCCCACCCCGAGGCGGACGTCCACCGAGGGCAGGTCGGCGAGGCCCGCGCGCAGGGAACGTTCCAGGGACGGCTGGTGGATGAACGCTCCGACGGGTACGCCGAGCTCGGCGGGGCCCTGGCCCGCGGCGAGCAGCAGATGTCGGTCCGGGCCGACGAACGTCGCTCGGGCCGAAGGGCGGACCTCGTCGAGCAGACCGGCCATTCCGGGGAGGCGGACGAGCAGGCGTAGCACCTCCTCGTCGAGGCCGGCGGCGCGCGGACGGGGATATGTGCCGGTGGCCGGATCCACCACCAGCACGGACACCGCCCGCTCGCCGAGCAGCGTGGCGAGGACCGCGCCCACCGGCCCGCATCCGGCCACCAGCACATCCACCGTCGTCATCGCTGCCCCCGCCCGCAGGTTTCTACAAAGCGTAGAAGACGCGGGTGGCTGTCGCCGGCGTTCTCCCGGTCCGGCGGCCCGGAAACGGTGGACCCGGCGAAAGCCTCAGGCGGAGGCTTCGGCCGGGCCGGTGTAGGGGATGAGCGGCAGCAGCCCGGGCCCGGCGACGGAGACGATCTCGTTGACCCGGCGGCTGAGCATCCGGGAGGGATGCACGTCGAGGATCGCGACGATGTCACCGAGCAGCCGGGAGGCCTGCGGCGGGTCGTCCGGTGCCAGGGCGCTGGCCAGGCAGGCCAGCGCCCAGCCGCGTTCGATCGTGCCGGAGCTGGTCAGGTCGACCGCGATCCGGGCCAGGTCGGCGGCGCTGTCACCGCCCATGCGGGCGACCACGTCGGCGACGGCGCAGGCCTCCCGGACCTCGTCGAACGCCGGCCAGCCCGGATGGCGCAGGCCCTGCACGCAGGGCCGGGTGGCGAGGCGGTCCAGCGCGATCAGCGCGGTGTCGCTGTCGCCGAGGGTCGCCGCGGCGGCCGCCTCGATCGCGGCCGCCCACCCGCACAGGTAGGGGTGCCCGGCCGCGGCGGCGCGCCGGGCGGCACCGGCGGCGGCGTCGTAACGGCCGGTGACGAACGCGACGAGTGCGTCGAGGGTGGCCGCCGTCCCGGTCAGCAGCGGATCGTCGAGCTGGGCGGCGAACTGGTCGGTGAGGGTCGCGAACCGCCGTGCCGAGGGGTCGTCACCCGACTCGACGGCGAGCACTCCCAGGTAGAAGGACAGGAAACCGGCGATGCCGGTGAGCTCACGGTGGGTGGCCGGGGACAGCCGCCGGCCCAGCGCGGCCTGCGCGCGGCGCCAGTCGGAGATGACCGGGCGCAGCAGCAGGGTGGGCGGGGTGGTCAGCAGGGTGGTGGCGTAGCGGTGCAGCCGGTCGTCGAACTCCGCCATCGTCAGCGGGTCCGGGTCGGCGTAGGCGATCTCCCGGGAGAGCATCGCGGCGGCACGGGACGCCGCGGCCAGCCCGTGCCGGTCGCTGTGGACGGACTCGGGCAGCTCGACCCGACTCATCCCACGTCCTTCCCGCCCCCGGCCCGCTGCGGGGCTGGTGGGGCCGTTACGTTCCCGGCGGGCCCGGGGCAGTGCCGGTGCCACGCCCCGCGACGGTCCGTGGCGTGGCACGGACCGGTTGATCCGGACCGCTGGTGCCCTGACCGCTGGCACCCTGACCACTTCGGTGCGTTGCATCACCATTGCGGCGCTGCGTCACCATTGCGGCAACGATCGGTGACCATCGCACGCTACCGCGTCCGGGGTCGCAGCGCGCAGTGGATATGTGATGTCGTGGTGGCCTGGCACCATCGCGCTCCTGCTGCCAGGCTTGGCTCCTGCTGTACGTCGATTGTTGTCCACGTCCTGGTGTGGAGTACAGGTTTCAGCGGGAATGTGGTGTGTTACGGCGTTACGAGGGGCGTCCCTCTTCGTGTCGTGCGCCCGCGGAACGCGGGATCCACCGATGAGCAAGTGTTCACTAAGTCTTGGCGGCGGGGTGAACGATCGCCTAGTGTTGGCCTGCCTCGAACCGCGGAGGTGGCCGGTCGGCGTCAGGCCTCGCAACGGGCGCCTCGCGATCCCAGGAGGCAGCGATGATCACCGAGAAGCTCGCCGCGGCGTTAGCCCGGCACTGGGAGGACGGGTTCAACCAGTACGACGTCGACCTCGTGATGGAGCCGATCGGCACCGACATCCTGTTCAGCTCGCCGTTCGTCCAGCGGCGAACCGGTGACCCACAGAAGGTGACCGTCGAGGGCTACGACGCCTTCCGCGACTACATCGACGACTCGATGCGCCGCCTGCCCGGCATCCGGTACAGCATCGAATCATCCCTGGTGAGCACCCAGACGGTCGTGTTCGTCTACAGCTTCAGCTTCGCCGACGGCACGTCCGCGAGCGGCGTCGACTACCTGCGTCTCGACGACGCCGGCAAGATCGTCGAATGGCGGTGTCACTACCCGCAGGCCTTCGTCGACGCCCGCCTGTAACCGGCGAGGGCACCGGTGGAAGCGCCCGGGAACAGCACGTCGTGGGAGCGGCACGTCGGAGGTGGGCTGGATGTCGGTGCGGACCAGGATGCGCTGGGTGTCCAAACACGGTGCGGTGCGGCTCGCGCTGAGGCAGGCGCACCGCCGCGGCGACCTGGCGACGCTCGCGACGATCGACCCCGCCTCCGCCCCCGACCCGCTGAAGGTCTACGACGACCTGCGCGCCGCCGGCCCGTTCGTCCAGGGCCGGCTGGCGACGGTGACCGCGAGCCATCCGGCCGCGGCGGCGCTGCTGCGCGACGACGCGTTCCGAGCCGCCGGAGACCTGTCCAAACTGCCGCTTCCGCTGCGGGCACTGGCCCGGATCAGCTACGACCCGGCGGCGAGCGGACCGATCGACCCGCCGTCGCTGCTCGCCGTGAACCCCCCTGACCACACCCGCCTGCGCCGCCTCGTCTCTCGGGTGTTCACCGCCCGCGCGATCGACGCGCTCCGCGGCGAGGTCGAACGCACCGCCCATCACCTGCTCGACGTCATGGCCGCCGAAGGCACCGTCGACCTGGTCGAGCGATACGCCGCCCAGCTGCCGGTGACCGTCATCACGACCATCCTCGGTGTCCCCGCCGACATGCGCGCCCAGTTCCTGCGCTGGGGCGCCGACGCCGCCGCCACCCTGGACGTCGGCCTGCCCTACGCGGACTTCCAGCGGGTCGAAGCCGCGCAGCGAGCGGTCAACAGCTGGTTCGCCGGCCATTTCGCACAGCTGCGGCGCGCTCCCGGCGACGACATCCTCAGCCGGCTCGTCGGCCTCACCGGCGACGGTGAGCAGCTCACCGAGACCGAGCTGACCGCCACCGCCCAGCTGCTGCTCGCGGCCGGCTTCGAGACGACCGTCAACCTGCTCGGCAGCGGCACCCTGGCGCTGCTCGAACATCGCGAACAGCTGGAGTCGCTACGCGCCGACCCGTCCCGCTGGCCGAACGCGATCGAGGAGATCCTGCGGATCGAATCCCCGGTGGCGCTCACCACCCGCGTCGCCGGCACCGACACCGAGCTCCTCGGCGTCGCCATGGCGGCCAGGCAGCTCGTCGTCGTCATGCTCGCGGGCGCCAACCGCGACCCGGCGGTGTTCGGCGACCCGCATGTCCTCGACGTCCAGCGCGCCAACGCCCGGGACCATCTGGCGTTCTCCGGCGGCATCCACTTCTGCCTCGGCGCGGCCCTGGCTCGGCTGGAAGGGGAGATCGGTCTGCGGCTGCTGTTCGAACGGTTCCCCGACCTGGCGCTCGCCGGCACGCCGCACCGCCGCCCGACCCGCGTCCTGCGCGGCTGGGAGACCATCCCCGTCCACGTCGGGACGTCGGCGCGCACCGCCCGGTAGGCACGGGATGCCCGGCGGCGTAGGGTCACCGGCATGAGACTGCGACGATGTTGATGCTCCGGTCGCTCCCGGACTGAGGCGGGTCTCGCCCGCCGGCTGTACGCGTACGCGGCGTGCGAGGACGCGGTGCTGCTCTACCCGTTGTACGCGCTGCTGTTCACCGAGCACGGGCTGTCGCCTGCCGCGGTGTCGTCGCTGTTCGCGCTGTGGTCGCTGACGGCGTTTCTCACCGAGGTCCCTTCCGGTGTGCTCGCCGACCTGGTGTCGCGGCGGCTTCTGCTGGTCGTGTCGCCGCTGCTGTCCGCGGCGGCGTTCGCCCTGTGGACGCTGGCACCGGGCTACGGCACCTTCGCCGCCGGTTTCGTGCTCTGGGGTGTCGGCGGCTCCCTGCGGTCGGGTACCTGGCAGGCCCACATCCACGCCGAACTGGCCGTCCTCGGCCGCGCCGGCGCCTACCCGCGGCTGATCGGACGGGCCGAGGCGGTCGGCACCGTCTCGGCGCTGCTGTGCGCCCTCGCCGCCGGCCCCGTGCTGGCCGCGGGTGGATTCACCGCCGTCGGCCTCGCCAGCGTCGCCGCGCCCCTGGTGGCCGCCGTCGTCGCCCTCACCCTCCCCGACACGCGTGCGCGCCCGCTCCCGGAGCACGAGGTCGCGGCATCCGGCGACGGGACGGAGGGTGTGACCGAGCCGGGAGCACGCCAGGTCCTGCGCGAAGGGGTCGCCGCGCTGCGCGGGGCGGCACCGGTACGGGCCGCCGTCGTGGCGGTCGCCGGTCTCGCCGCGGTGCTCTCCCTCGACGAGTACCTGCCACTGCTCATCGCCGACACGGGTCTCGCGCTCACCGCGGTCCCCTTCGGCTACGGGCTGATCCTGGCCGGCGACGCCGCCGGAGGCTGGCTCGCCGACCGCGGCACCGAGCATCCCGGCCGGGTCCTGGCCGGCGGTGGCTGCGCGCTCGCCGTCGGCGCGTTCAGCGCCACCCCGGCCGGGCTGGTCGGGGTGGCGGTGGCCTTCGGTGTGCTGCGGTGGGCCGCCGTGCAGGCCGACACCCGCCTGCAACGCGAGACCGCCGACTCCTCCCGGGCCACGGTCAGCTCACTGGCCGGCTCGGCCGCGGAGGTCACCTCGCTGGCATCGTTCGGGTTGTGGGCCCTCGGGTCGGCCTGGGCCGGGCCGGCGGTGCTGTTCGGCTGCGCCGCGCTACCCGTCCTCGTGCTCGCCGTGACCTGGCGCCGCTGAGAAGGAGCGCGACCCGGTCGGCCCGCCGTCGCGGCCACCCGCCCCGGTAACAAACCCGCCGGCTGATCACCCCAGATCACCCTGGGCGATCGTCCCGCGGCGTTCATGCTGGGAACTGCCTGCGTCCCGATCCGACCCGATCCGACGAGGAGTCGCCCGTGTCCCCGATCCAGAACAGCCCGCGGGAGCCGGTGGGGCATGCGCGCTATGCGGGCCTGGGAACGTTCGCCAGACTGCCCCGGCTCGACGAGGTGAGCCGGGCCGACGTCGCTGTCCTGGGAGTTCCCTTCGACTCGGGGGTGAGCTATCGCCCTGGTGCCCGGTTCGGCCCGAATCACATCCGGGAGAGTTCACGGCTGCTGCGGCCCTACAATCCGGAGCTGGGTGTCGCGCCGTTCCAGACACTGCAGGTCGCCGACGCCGGTGACGTCGCGGCCGGGCCGTATGACCTGCACGGCGCGCTCACCGCGATCGAACGCCACGCGCGGGACCTGCTCGACGGCGGCGCCCGGCTGCTGACCATCGGCGGCGACCACACCATCTCACTGCCGCTGCTGCGCGCGGTCGCCGCCGTGCGCGGGCCGGTCGCCGTCGCCCACTTCGACGCCCACCTCGACACCTGGGAAGGCTCCTACGGCAGTGCCTTCAACCACGCCACGCCGTTCCGCCGCGCCGTCGAGGAAGGTCTGATCGACATGGAGGCGAGCATCCACGTGGGGGTGCGCGGTCCCCTGCCCGCCGACACCGACCTCACCGACGACGCCCGGCTCGGCTTCACCGTCATCACCGCCACCGAGATCGAGCTGGACGGCGTCCGTGCCGCCGCGGAGCGCCTGCGGGCCCGGATCGACGGCCGGCCGGTGTACGTGTCCGTGGACATCGACGTCCTCGACCCGGCCCACGCACCCGGCACCGGCACCCCCGAGGCGGGCGGGCTGACCAGCCGGGAACTGCTGGTCCTGCTCCGTGAGCTCGCCTCGGTGGACGTCGTGTCCGGTGACATCGTCGAGGTGGCGCCCGCCTACGACCACGCTCAGATCACCGGGATCGCCGCGGCGCACACGGCGTACGAGATCGTGTCGACCATGGCTGTCACCCCGCACCCGGCGCGATCCCGACCGGCCCACGCCGTGCCCACCGATGCCGTGCCCGCGCCCGCGGACGCCGCGACGGCATAGGCGGACCTCGGCAGGCTCAGCAGGCGCGGCGCAGGGTCACAGACCGACCCGCCCGGACGGGTTGTCCGCGTCGAACAGCCGCCCGGCCCGCACATACGACTCCAGCGACGCCGCCGACCGCCAGCGGCCCTGCCGCATGATCGACCGGTCGTTCACCCCGGCGCGGGCCGCGGCTGTCGCGAACCCCGACCGCAGCGAATGACCGGCGAAGTCGGCCGGGTCCAGTCCGGCGGCGGCCACCCGCCGCTGCACGATCCGCGCCACCGATCCCGGGTACAGCCGCACCGTGCCGACCTGCCCGTGCCGGTTGATTCCGCGGAACGCCGGCCCGTCGGCCAGCGGGGTGCCCGCCGCCGCGGCCGCCGCGACCCAGCCCCGCCACGCCCGCACCGGGCACGTCGGCCGGTACGACCCGTACGCCAGGCCGACCTGTGCCCCGGCTGCCTCCTGGTCGGTCTTGGACCGGCGCACCGTCACGACCAGCCCGTCGTCGGTCTCCACCAGGTCGGCGGTGTCCAGGCCGACCAGCTCGCTGCGGCGCAGGCAGCCGGCGAACCCCACCAGCAGCAGCGCCCGGTCCCGCACATCGGCGAGGTGGGTGTCGTCCAGCCCGGCGACCACCCGCGACAGCAGCGACGTGTCCAACGCCGCCTTCCGGCTCGGACGCACCCCGCGAGAACGGCGGATACCGTTCCACACCGCCGACACCTCCGCCGCCGCGGTCGGGTTCGTCACCCGGGCCAGCTGGTGGGCGACCGAGATCGCCGCGAGCCGGCGGCGGATCGTCGACGGGGCGTAGCCGTCGTCGGCGAGCGCGGCGATGTAACCGGCGACAGTGACAGCGGAGGCGGGGACGGCGACCAGCGCCACCGGCTGGCCGGCGCACCAGGCCCGGAAATGACGCAGGTCCGCGTCGTAGGCCCGCCACGTCGCCGCAGACCGCGATGCCCGGGCATAGTCCCCGACCCGCTCGGCCAATGGCTCCGCGAGCTCCCCCCCGAGCTCCCCGCCGGGCACGGGCACCATCGCACCGCCGGCGCCCACCACCTCGCCTTCGAGCACCTCACCCGCGAGCGTCTCGGTCGCGCTGGTCGCGCTGGTCGCGCCGGACGGGTCACCCGGGTCGGCCGGTGCTGGCGGGCCGGCCACGGTGACAGCAGGGGAGGGAGTCACCAACGCGCCGTCACGGCCGTCACCGTCGCGATCGTCGTCGACACCCTGCCCGACCACCACCGGCTCCCTCCCGCCCCGCCGCCGTGCCCCTGCTCGATGATCGTAGGCTCCGCCGCGGCGCGGGGCCGGCGGCGACCGGCCCCTACCGGCCGGCGTGGCGCAGGGCGTCGATCCCGACGTCCAACGCGGCCTGCAGATAGGTCAGCCGACCGGTGGACATGAGCATCAACACCCCGCCCTGCACGCCGGCCAGCAGCGCGGCGGCATGGCGGGCCGGGTCCACCTCGGCGCCGACCTGACCGGTGGCCCGCATCGCCGCCACGCCAGCGGCCAGTTCCGACTCCCAGCGGCCCATCAGCTCCGCCACCACCGCCTGCGCGCCGGGAGTCGCCCGCCCCACCTGGGTGAGCAGCCCCCCGAGCGGACAGTCCCGGCCCTGCGCCTGATAGCGGGCCAGCACCCGGTCCCGCCAGCCCTCCCACGCGGCCCACGATGTCAACGCCCCCAGCTGGGGCTGCTGGTCGGCGAGCACCTGGTCGGCCTCATGGCGGGCCACCGCGAGCAGCAGGTCCTCGCGGCCGCCGGGGAAGTAGTGGAACAGCTGGCTCTTGCTGGTCGCGGTCTGCTCGCGGATGTCGTCCAGCGTCGTGGCGGCGACGCCGTGCGTGCGGATCCGCGCCGCCGCGCCGGCGATGATGCGCGCCCGGGTGGCCTCGCCCTTCGACGTCAACGCCCGTGCCATGGCCCCACCCTCCCATTTCTGGACTTGCGGGTCCAATTTCTGTGGGGCAGAGTCCGACCCGGCACCAGCCAGACCGCACCATCCGAACACCGCCCTCACCATCACAAGGCAGGTCGCCCGCCATGACCATCAGCCCTCTGCAGGACCAGACCGCGCTGGTCACCGGCTCCACCGACGGCATCGGAGCCGCGATAGCGACGCAGCTCGCCGCCGCTGGCGCCCATGTCCTCGTCACCGGCCGCGACCACGGCCGCGGGCGGGACGTCGTCGCCGCCGTCGCCGCCGCCGGTGGCACGGCCACGTTCCTGCGTGCCGATCTCGCCGGCGGCTCCGCCGCCGTCACCGGGCTCGCCGCCGCCGTCCACGACACCACCGGGCGGCCGCTGGACATCCTGGTCCACAACGCCGCCCGCCTCGTCGACCCGGCACCCACCGACCAGGTCGACGAGGACGTGATCAACGGCGTGCTCGCCGTCAACGTCACGGCAGCGTTCCTGCTCACCGCGGCGTTCGCGCCCGCCATGGCCGCCGCCGGCAGTGGGGCGATCATCAACATCGGATCGGTCAACGGGCTGATCGGCATGGCCGGGTCCGCGCTCTACGGTGCGTCCAAGGCCGCGCTGCATTCCCTGACCCGCTCCTGGGCCGCCGAATACGGCCCGCGCGGGGTGCGGGTCAACACCATCGCGCCGGGCCCCACCCTCACCCGGCGGACCGAGGCGATCAGTGATCACCTTGCGCCGATGCTGGCGCGGGTCCCGTCGCGGCGGGCCAGCACCCTCGACGAGGTCGCCGCCGCCGCGGTCTTCCTCGCCGGCCCGGCCGCGGCCAACATCCACGGCGCCACCCTGACGGTCGACGGCGGCTGGTCCGCGCTGTAGTCGCCGCCGGCGGCTGCGGCGCAGGGTGCGGCGAGACGCCGCCGGCGGGAGGGCGGGGGAGTGCGCCGGTGGCGACGGACGCCTGACCGATTTCTTCAGTAAATCTGTCGACTAGGTCGACTTGTCGGCTGTCGCGGGCCTAGCATGAGGCTCATGAGCCGCAGGTCACCCCTCGCGCGCCGCGTGCACGTGGACTGCGTCCGCGTCGCGAGCGCCCTGTGTCCCGCCCGGCCCTGACCTCCGCCCGGCCCTGACCGGCAGGCGCCGGATCCACGGCCCATAGGCCCGTAGCAGGCCGGCGTGCCCCGCCACCGGTCACACCGCCGACCCGCAGAGCCCCGACCCCGTCGTGGCTGCCTGCCGCATCTCCGCGCCATCGCAGGGCCGCCCGCCCACGCCGCACGGCCACGCGCGCCGTACCCGCAGCCGCCCTACCGGCCACCGCACCCCGCCCCGAGGAGCCCACCGATGACCACCGCAGCCCCCGCCCAGGCCCTCACCAGCCGGGCGGCACTCACCATCACCCAGCTCACCTCCCGCATCGGCGCCATCGTGGACGGTGTGCGCCTGGGCGGCGACCTCGACGCGGACACCGTCACCGCGATCCGCGCCGCGGCCCTGCGGCACCGGGTGATCTTCTTCCGTGGGCAGGACCACCTCGACACCGCCACCCAGATCGCGTTCGCGCGGCTGCTCGGCCCGCTCACCCAGGCCCACCCCACCCAGGCACCGCTGGCCGGCGAACCCCTCGTGCACGAACTGGACGCCAGCCGCGGTGGCCGCGCCGGCGCCTGGCACACCGACGTCACCTTCACCGACCGGCCGCCCGCCTTCTCCATCCTGCGTGCCGTCACCGTCCCACCCCATGGTGGTGACACCCTGTGGTCGAACACGGTCGCCGCCTACCACGAGCTGCCCGCCGAACTACGCGAGCTCGCCGAGAAGCTGCGGGCCCACCACACCAACCAGCATGACTACGGCCTGCGCGAATCCGACCTGGCCGGCCTGCCCCAGGAGATCATCGACCGGTTCCTGGAGTTCCGTTCCGTCGAGTTCGAGACCGAACACCCCGTCGTGCGCATCCACCCCGAGACGGGGGAGCCGTCCCTGCTGCTCGGTGGTTTCGTCAAGCAGATCAAGGGGCTGTCACCCAGCCAGTCGACGAACCTGCTGCGCACCTTCGGTGACGCCGTCGCCCGCCCGGAGAACACCGTGCGCTGGCACTGGAAGACCGACGACGTCGCCATCTGGGACAACCGGTCCACCCAGCACTACGCCGTCAACGACTACAACGACGCCCCCCGTGTGGTGCACCGTGTCACCGTCGCCGGTGACATTCCGGTCGGACCCGACGGCCGCCCCAGCGTTGTACGCGCCGGCGACGCCACCGCGTACTCGCCGATCGCCACACCCCCGGGCGCGGGTAGCTGACCCGCCCACCGGCCGCCGTTGCCGGGGTGGGGTCGCCCGTCCCGCCACCCCACCCCGGCAACGGCACCGTCCCTCCTCCGGGCCGACCGGGGGAGGGAAAAACACATGGCCTCGCCGCAGCCTGTCTGCCAGGGTGATCGGATGATCAAAGAGGATCTTCCGGGTGGTCTGGTGGCACGTCGCCCCCGCGCCGACGACCAGCCGCGGGTGCTGGCCGTCCTGGACGACTGGTGGGCCGGCTTCGGCGGTGACGCCGGCTCCCTGCAACGCAGCCGGCTGCTGCCACGGCTGTTCTTCGAGCACTTCACCGCCAGCAGCTACCTGGTCGAACACGCCGACGGCACGGTCGCCGCGTTCCTCATCGGCCTGCTGTCACCGTCGCAGCCCGACGTCGCCTACATCCACTTCGTCGGTGTCGACCCGGCGCTGCGCCGCCACGGCGTCGCCGCCGCCCTCTACCGCCAGTTCTTCGCCGACGCGGCGCGGTACGGCCGCCGGCAGGTCCGCTGCATCACCAGCCCGGGTAACACCACCTCGCTGGCGTTCCACACCGCGCTCGGTTTCCGCGTCGAACCCGGTGACATCACCGTCGACATCTCCGACGCCGTCGGCGGATGCACATCCGAGCCCGACATCCCACAGGGCAGGGTCACCGCCCACCGGGACCATGACGGGCCGGGACTGCACCGCATCGTGTTCACCCGCCCCCTGACCGGCGAACCACCCACGACCAGGTCCCCGTCCACGACCACGTCCAGCACATCCAGGCCGGCATCCGCGCCGGTCGGCCCGCACACCGGAGGTGACGTCCGGGTGTGCTTCCTCGGGGACTCGTTCACCGCCGGTGTCGGTGACCCCGCCCGCCTGGGCTGGGTGGGACGTCTCGCCGCCGCCACCGACCCCGACGGCACCTACCTGACGACCTACAACCTCGGGATCCGCCGCGAGACCTCCACCCAGATCCACACCCGGTGGAGGAGCGAATGCCTGCCGCGGCTGCCCGCGGGCACCGACAACCGGCTGGTGCTGTCCTTCGGCGTCAACGACACGACCGTCGACGACGACACCACCGTCACCGGGCAGCGGCCACGGGTGCCGCTGGAGGAGTCGGTCGCCACGGCGCGCACCCTGCTCACCGAGGCCCGTGGGCTGCTGCCCGTGCTGATGGTCGGCCCGCCACCCGGGCTCGACGAGGTCAGGAACAGTCGCATCCGCGCTCTCGACGTGCGGTACGCGGCCGTCTGCGGCGCCCTCGACGTCCCCTATGTCAGCGTCTTCGACGCGCTCGCGGCCCGGCCGGAGTGGGCGGCCAGCCTCGCCGCCGGTGACGGCGTCCACCCCGGAGCCGTCGGCTACCAGCTGCTCGCCGACCTTGTCAGCGGCCCCTGGCGCAGCTTCCTGAACACCAACGGCTCCTGAACACCGGTCCCGGCCGGTCCCGGCCGGCCCCGGCCGGTCCCGGGCGCGGGCCGGCCGGGACCCCCCGGCAGGGCTGACCGGCTGATCGGCATCCGGCTACGGTGAGTAGATGCAGTCCGATTCCCAGGACCGTCCGTCGTGGGCCTACGTCAGCGTCCTGGACATCACCTTCGACGAGCAGGCACCAGCAGCCGGCCATGCCCCACAGCCGCCACTGCTCGCCGACGAACACCTGGCCTCCGCCCGCCGCCGGGTCACCGACCTGGTGACGGCGGCACTCACCGAACTGCACCCCTTCGCCCGCCAGCTCACCGTCACCGTCGCCGCGCCGGACAACGCCGACCTCGTCGCCGCCGCGGCCTGGCTGGAACGCAACCCCGCCGCCGTGGCCTCACTGCGCGCCCACCTCGGCCCCGCACAGTCCCCGCCGGCCCGCGCCGTGTCACCGGACTCGGACGCCGAGCCCGGCCCGGTTGACCGGCCAGGGCAGCCTGATCAGATCGAGCTCGTCAGCTGGCTGGGTTTCTGGCTCGTCACCAGCACCGACCCGTCCGGCGCCACCACCGTGCACCGTGTCCAGCCCACGACCGACCCGGCCGAGCTTGCCGTCGACCTCGCCGGCTGGCTGCAGGACGCCCTGGCCGACGCCTGGATCTCCGACCCAGCCCCGGTCTGCCCCGGCCATCCGCATCCCCTACGCCCCGAGGTTCACGACGGGGCACCCTGGTGGGCCTGCCCGGCCGGTGGACTCGTCCGCCCCTGGCACACCGCCACTGTCATCACCGAGCCCGATGCCCCGACGGAGACGGAAGGCGCTGCGTAGAGCACACCCAGGGCGAGGCCTCCGGCCGAGCCGAGACGTGAACAGCGAGAACCCGGGATTGACCAGGGCACAGATCAGCCTTCTTGTCGTCTACTGCGTGGACCTGCCCGCCTGCCTCGATTTCTACCGAGGCCTGGGTCTGCCGTTCGAGCGTGAACGTCACGGTCACGGCCCCGAGCACCACGCCGCGGTGCTGGCCGACGGTGTGGTCTTCGAGCTGTACCCGGCGGGTACCGGCGGATCCACCGGGCGGACCAGGATCGGTCTGGTCGTCGCCAGCACCAGTCTCCGAACCGCCTGGGAACCAGGCGTTCATGTGCTTCGTGACCCTGAGGGCCGTGTCGTCGAACTGCACATCACAGCCTGAGAACGCACCGAAAGGACCACGGACGCGGGTGTGCTTCCCTGCGGCACGGTTCCCTTTGCCATCCGGTGCACACGCCGAAGGCGTTGTGGGTTTGTATGGCGGTATGGGCGACGCACTGGACACGGTGAAGCGGGTGATCGCCGCCTTCGAGGCCGGTGACCGGGAGACGCTGCTCGGCCTGCTCGCCGAGAACGTGGTGATGGAGGCGCCCGGCGCGGTGCGCCTCGTCGGGCGTGCGGCGGCCCTCGACCACAGCGATGCCTTCCTTTCCGCCTTCGAGGACGTCGACGTCGACACGCATCTGCTCGTGGAGCAAGGCCCGCTGGTCGTCGAGGAGTCCACGCTGAGAGCCCGGCACACAGGCCCGTACACGGCCACCGGTGGGGAGTCGCCGATCCCGGCGAGCGGAAACCTCGTGACCCTGCGGATCGTCGAGGTCTACCAGGTCGCTGGTGGTCTGGTCACGGAGAACCGCATCTACTTCGACGAGACCGGCCTACGCCGCCAGCTCCGCCCCGACCGCTGAGCCCGGACATTCCCCCTCAGCCCGATTGGAAGAACGCGAGCATTCTGCGGCTGGCATCCGGCGCCATCAGCATTTCCTGGATCGCCGCGGACTGCCGGGCGGCTGCGCCGGTGCGTGCGAACATCTCGCGTTCGTATTCCTGGACAGCGGCGGGAAAGTCGCCCGGGTGGGCGACCAGCGCCAGGCCGAGCAGGGCACCGTCGAGCAGCGCCATGTTGGCGCCCTGCCCCACCGGCGGCATCAGATGCGCGGCGTCGCCGAGCAGCGTGACGTCCGGTCTCGACGGCCAGGTCAGGCCGGCGGGGAGAGTCATGATCGACCTCGGCACGATCAGGTCGTCGCAGGCCGCGATCAGCGCGGTGCACCGGGGATCCCAGCCGGTGAACAGGCCGATCAGCCGCGCCCGGGCGGCGGCCGGGTCCTCGAACGGGATCGCGCTGGTGGCGAACCAGTCCTCGGCAGTGGAGTAGAAGCTGAGATAGACGCGGACACGGCCGTCGCCGCCCCGCTGCGCGGACAGGGACCGCCCGTTGCCGAGCACCCAGTAGTTGCCGCGCCCGACCATCGCCGCGAGATCGGGATGGGTCCGGTCGACGTCGGGAATACCGAGCTCGACCGCGTTCTGGCCGGTGTGCGCGGGACGGGCGTCGGTGAGCAGCCCGCGGACCCGGGAGTCCGCGCCGTCGGCGCCGACCAGCAGGTCAAACGGTGCGGTGCGGCCGTCGGTGAAACGTGCCACGCCGTTGTCGGCGGACGCGAACGCGTGCCCCCAGCGCACCGTGTGCCCGGGCAGCGAGTCCAGCAGCAGGTTACGCAGATCGCCACGGTCGACCTCGGGCCGCTCGGACGGGGCGTCCTGGGGCGTGTCCTGCTGCAGCAGCAGGGTGCCGTCCGGCTCGAGAAGCCGCATGTCCTGACCTTCGGGGCGGGCGATCGCGTGGAACCGGTCGATCAGGCCGGCCACACGCAGCGCCCGCTGCCCGGAATGGATGTCGAGCATGCCGCCCTGACCGCGTGCGTCGCGTGAGGCCTCCCGTTCGTACACGACGGCGTCGATGCCGTTCACCTGCAGCACACGGGCAAGGGCGAGGCCGCCCAGCCCGGCTCCCACGATGGCGATGTCCATCGCCGCCTCCGATCCCTTCCGTCCCGGCGTCCGCTACGCCGTATTGATCGATACGCTGTATCGACATTGCGCAGCGTATCGTCGCCGGCATGCTGGTGTGGGAGAGGCCCGAGCCGCCGGACCGGCCGGTACCGGCCCCGCTGAACCGGGAGCGGATCGTGCGAGCGGCGATCCGGCTGGCCGACGCGGACACCCTGGAAGCGGTGTCGCTGCGCAGGGTCGCCGCCGCACTGGACGTCGGCCCGATGCGCCTGTACGGCTACATCGCCACCAAGGACGAACTGTTCGACCTGATGGTCGACGCGGTCAACGCCGAGATCCACCCGAGCGGAAACGGCTGGCGGGAGGTGCTGAGCTCCCTCGCCGGCGCCACCCGCGACGCCGCGCACCGGCACGAATGGTTCGCCGACCTGATCGGTGGGCGACCGCAGCTCGGACCGCACACGCTGGCAAGGCTGGAGGCCGTCACAGCCGCGCTCGTCGGTGTCGACCTGAGCACCGCCGTGCCGGCGATCGCCGCGGTCGACGCGTATGTCGTCGGCGTGGTGCGCCGGGAGATCGCCGAGCGGCGGGCCGAGCAGGCCACCGGGATGAACAAGAGGCAGTGGCAGCTGACGTACGGTCCCTACCTGCAGCGGACCTTCGCCACCGGCCGGTTCCCCGCCCTGGCCACCGCCGTCCACGACGGCCCCCACCTGGACGCCGACCAGGCCTTCCGCACCGGCCTCGACTTCCTCCTCGACGGCATCGAAGCCCGCATCACCCGCATCTCACCCTGACCCGCAAATCGGGTGATGCGCGACGACGGTGCGGTCGGGGCCGCATCGTCGTGTCGGGGATTGTCACCGTGTCCGGGAGCGCAACGTGACGATGTCGTCGTGGGTGGGGTAGTGCCCCGTCCCGGGGAAACCCACCGTCCAGCCGGCGACCAGTACCGCCCGATCAATCGCGTCGTCCGGGTCGCCGGAGCGCAGCCAGTAGTGCAGAAAACCGGCGAACAGCGCGTCGCCTGCGCCGGTGGTGTCGCGTACCCCGAAGGGCGCGACCGCCGGCACGGCGCGCGGCGACATCCCGGGCAGGAAACGCACGCAGCCGGCCGCCCCGAGACCGACGACCACCACCTTCGCCCGGCCGAGCGCGAAGACGTCCCGAGCGAAACGCTCCGGTGAGACCGTGAGGTTCTCCTGCGAGCAGAAGACCACCGTCGCCCGCTCCACCCAGTCCCGGGCGTAGGTGTCCTGAAGGCCTGGTGTCGCCTGCAGATCCACCGCGATCGGAACACCCGCCTCGACCGCGACCGGGAGAAGCCGCCGTGCGAAACCGATGGTGGAGACCGCCGCGGCCTGCGCTCCGACGAGAAGGCCCGCGAACACCTCCAGCGGATAGGGGAACAGGGGTAGATCCTTGAGATCCGTGCTGATCTGCCGTCGCCCGGCCCGGTCCACAAGCACCGCGGACTGCGCGGTGCACTCGCCCCCGACCACGCCCGCACCTGCCAGCCCTGCCTGTTCCAGTGCGTCCCGCACCAGCACACCTGCCCCATCCCGGC
The DNA here is from genome assembly GCF_001983215.1 of Frankia sp. CcI49. Classification (NCBI taxonomy): domain Bacteria; kingdom Bacillati; phylum Actinomycetota; class Actinomycetes; order Frankiales; family Frankiaceae; genus Frankia; species Frankia sp. CcI49. The sequence continues at coordinate 75,046 of NZ_MOWP01000018.1, read as the reverse complement.
CGACGACGGTCGCCAGCCGCACCGGGCGACCAAGCCCCGTCAGGGCCCGCGCCACGTTGAGACCCACACCCGAGGTCGCCAGCCGCAGGCCGTGGGGCAGGTAGCGGACGGGAGCGTAGGCGACCGGAAAGCCCTCGACCGGAATCGTCTGCTGGACGTTGACGACACCCGCGACGACCACCGGAGAATCCACGACCGGCAGCCTGCCATCAGGACGGCCCCCGCCACCAGAGCCTCGACCAGGGCCGGTTCTCGCCGGGATTGTCATCATGAGTACCGATAACAGTGCGATGGGCTACGGTCGAGATCGTGACTGCTCTGGATGCGGAGGCGGTGCGGGAGGCGCTGCTGACCGAGACCGATCTGCTGGCGGATCTCTATCGCGACTGCGATCCCACCACGCCCATCCCGACCTGCCCGGGCTGGACCCTGGCCCAGCTGGTCGGCCACGTCGGCGGCGCGCATCGCTGGACCGCGACGATGGTGACGCACCGCAGCACCGAGAACATCGACTACGCCACCGTCCCCGACGTGCGGCGGCCACGCGATCAGCAGGCCGCGGTCGAATGGCTGCGCGACAGCGCCCGGCAGGTCATCACCGCGGTCGACGCGACCGGTGCCGAGGTACCGGTGTGGACCCCGTTCGCAGGGGTGCGCCCGGCGCGGTGGTGGATCCGGCGCCGGCTGCACGAGGCCACCGGGCACCGCGCCGACGCGCTGCTGGCACTCGGCCGCGACGTGGTCATGGCACCCGCGATCGCCGCCGACGGCCTGTCCGAACTGCTGGACCTGATCGCGATCGGAGCGCCCTGGTTCGCAGCGCCACTGGACGACGAGAACACCCTGACCCTGACCGCAACCGACAGCTCCGCAGCCTGGTCGGTCGCCCGCAGCGGAGACACCGTCACCTGGACCGCGGTACCCGCGGCGGCCACGGTCACCGTCTCCGGTTCCGCGGTCGGCCTGTATCTGCTCGCCCTGCGCCGGATCTCCGCCGGCGACGCCAGGCTGACAGTCTCCGGCGATCCGAAGGTTCTCGACACCTGGCTTGACCGCACCGCCTTCTGACGTCCGATGCGCAGACCCGTCCCCGTATTTCTTCCGGCGCTTCTGCTGGCTCTCACCGTGCTGGGGATAGTCACGGTACGACTGGTCGTATACGAGTTCGGGGGTCCGACCGCGAGGCGGAAGGCCGTCACCGTCCCACCGGTGGACGGTGTCCGGATCACCTCGATGACCGTGTACTCCGGCCGCCTTCCCCCGTGCCCCGAACCCGCCTTCGACGACTACGGGCACCACGACGATCCCGTCATCCGCCCCCTCCCCACCGGCGGCCCCGGGATCTCGGCCACCTACGAGCTCCACAACGAGGACACCGAGGTGTTCACCTACACGATCCGGTTCATGTTCCTCGCGGGCACCATCCAGGTGGGGGCCTTCACCGACGAGGTCGTGCGTTCGGTGCGCCCCGGCGCGACCGTRCGCGGCACGGTCCGGCCCGAAACGCAGGACTCCTACACCTGCCCGGTGACCCGGGTGAAGGTCGCCGAGGTGACGAAGGTGCCTGACTCCGAGCTGCCGCCCCCGCCCGAACGATGCCCACCCTCGGGGCTGCGCCTCACCTCTGACCACACCGCGGCGATGGGGCTGCGCGTCGTGGGTCTGCACCTGCAGAACTGCGGGACGGACGACTACACACTCGACGGTTACCCGTTGCTGGAACTGCTGGACACCGACCGGTCACCCGTCGACGGTGCCCGGATCACGCACGGCAGCGGGGGTGTCAGCGGCATCTCGTTACCAGGATCCGGATTCGACGAACCAGCCCACCCGCTGGTCCTGAAACCGGGCGAGAGCGCCGTATCCGAACTCGCGTGGCGCACGGACACGCCCATCGTCCCGTACCTCAGGGTGCGGACCCAGCCGGATGCCGCCCCGGTGACCCTGACGCTGCGCCTCGACCTCGGCACCACCGGCACACTGGCCGTCAGCCCCTGGAAACTCCCGCCGTGAAACCACACCACCGCGCCGCAGGGGGCTCGCACTGCATGTGCGCGGCTGACCGGCGTACCCCGACCACGGCGCCCGCGGGAAAACCTGTTGGTGGTCCGTGGCGACCGCTGCTAGCTTCGCGGAGGCCGTGCGAGAGAACGAGGAGGTGGTACCCGTGAACGCAGTATCGACATGGGTGCTCCCCTCCGGGGTCACGGTCGGGCGGTAGGTCGTCCGGGAGCGCCGTTGCGAGCTCTCCCGAAAGGCACGACCATGCGATTCACCTCCGAACAGCACGCCGACAACGGCGTCCTCGAACGCGCGTTCACCCTCGGTGAGATCCCCGGCATCCTGTGGACGCCCGCATCCGCCGCATCCGCATCCGCGGCCGCACCGGTCCCGCTGATCCTGCTCGGCCACCCCGGCGGACTGCCCAGGATGTACCCCCGGCTGGTGGCCCGGGCCCGGCGCTCCGCGGCGGACGGCTTCGCCACCGCGACGATCGAGCTGCCCGGCAGCGGTGAGCGGCCTCGGTCCGACGCCGCCGAACGGGCCCGCGCCGACCTGCGCCGGGCRCTCGCGGCCGGTGTGCCGGTCGGCGAGGAGATCATCGACCGGCTCGTCCTCCCGCTGGTCGAAAAGGCGGTCCCGGAATGGCGCACGGCCCTGGACGCCGTCCTTTCGCTGCCCGGGATCGGCGGCCCGGTCGGGTACTCGGGAGGAGTGATCGCCATCGGCATCCGGCTGGCGGTGGTCGAGCCGCGTCTCTCGGCCGCCGGCCTGTTCGCCGGGAGTTTCGTGCCGCGCACCATGTTCGAGGAGGCACGGCGGGTCACCATCCCGCTGCATGTCCTGCTGCAGTGGGATGACGAAGGAAACGACCGGCAGGCGGCCCTGGACCTGTTCGATGCCTTCGGCTCCCAGGAGAAGACGCTGCACGCCAACATGGGCGGGCACACCGGCGTTCCGCCGTTCGCGGGGGACGCCGTGGCCGGATTCTTCACCCGGCATCTGAGGTGAGGCCGGGCCGTCAGGCCCGCAGCAGACGGTAGGAACTGTCGGCCAGGCCACCGTTCGTCGAGGACAGGTTCCGGATCACCTCGATGAGCGGTGGCCAGCGGAGCGTTCGCCCGCGTCACGCCAACGCTGCTCCCGGACTGGCGCACCTGGTGTGACGATCATGATCCTTCGTGTCGTCGACGTGGCCGCCCGCCTGGGTGTTCGCTCCGGACCCCACACCCACGAACATTACGTTTCGTCGTTGCGTCAGCCTGGCGACGTAACGACGAAACGTAAGCAGCTCGGATGGGCTGGGTGGCCACCGACTCCCCCGATGTCTAACGCCCGAGAAGGGAGGCTTATCGGGCGTTAGGCTCCGAGGGGCACCTGGGGGAGTCCTGGCGCGGGAGCCACATCGGGATCCGCTTTCGTCGCCGCCATGCAACCGAACGGAACGTTACGAAACGGAACGGGCTGCGGGTCGGGGTGGGCCAGCGGTGAGCGGCCTCGGTCCGACGCCGTCGAACAGGCCCGCGCCGACCTGCGCCAGGCGCTTGCGGCCGGCGTGCCGGTCGGCGAGGAGATCATCGACTGGCACGTCCTCCCGCTGGTCGAGAGGTTGGTCCCGGAGCGGCCCTGGAGAAAACACAGATCGCCGCCCTGAGCTCGGTGAATGCGCATCGCCGCCGCTGACGGTGACTGCCGTCAGCTGTTGTTCCGCTTCACGGTCCTACCTGAAGGATCCCAGCGCGAGAACTCCCAGAATATGCATCACTCCGAGAAATCCGACGGCGTGCACCATCGCGAAAAATCCTGTGGCCGCCAGAATCACCACCAGTAGAGGGACTCCCAGGAATCCGTTCCACCAGTCCGTCCACCAGTCCAGGGCCAGGGTCAGGAGGCCGAACGCCACGGGAAACCCGACCAGCGCCAGCAGGGTGTAGACGGGAATCCRCCAGGAGCTGGGCGCGGCTGTTCTCGCCCACACCGCGAAGAAAACGAGGAAGACAAGTACCGCCAGCGAGGTCCCCACGGCGACCCTGTATTCCGTGGGGATATTGATCGGTTTCTGCTGCGGTTGCGCAGGCTGCGGATCGCCGTGCGCGAGAGGGGTGCCCTGGCCGGGTGTGGTCGGTTCCCCTGCTACCCGGCCGTCTTCCTCCGGCATCGTCATGCTGTCGGCGCCAGGTGTCCGCCGGGATTGTCCGCGAGGGTTGCGGTCCGGTCGGACGGTGCTGGGCCTCGGGTTCGCATGATCCCGCCCCCGGTCGGGTCGCGCCAGCTACGGACGATCACCGTCTGGCTGGCTGGTCTCGCGTTACGGTGCAGTTGCCTCAGAAAGGAGTTCCGCCGTGAAGGAAACCTACATGGCACCAGTACGGACGGGGTGGGGACGGCCCAGGAACGCGCAATCTTTGCTTCCCGAAAGAGAGCATCGGATGATCTTCGGGTCGTGGATCCGGCCGATCTTCGCGATCGCCRTGCTGGTCGGGCGGGGTGACGGCCACCGAACCGCCCGGCGGGCCGCGGTCGTCGGGCGGGGATCGACAGCGTGACCGATCGGACCTCGGCGCAGGGCGGGTTCGACGCGACCCTTCCCCTGCGGGTGCTGCTGGGCTTCGTGGCGGTCCTCGGGACGGCGGTATGCCTGTTCGGCGCGGAGCTCATGGTGACCAACATGACCGGCGACCCACTGACCCGAGACCAGATCGTCACCAGCGCCCAGATCCTGGTCCAGGCCGCTGTCATTGCGGCCGGCGCACCCCTGGGCGCGCTCCTGCTGGCCTGGCTGGTCCGCGACCAGGGTGCCGTCAGGCGGTGGGCGGTCGCGTTCGTCATCGGGCTGATCGTCGCCGTCCTGATTCTCCAGGAGCGGGAGAACCACCTGCGTCATTGCCAGTCGAGAGGAACCGCGCCCTGCACCGAGTACAGCATCGCGGGGAGGTACACGTCGCCGGTGCAGGAGTAAGGGGCGCCCGCCGTGGACGTTGCCGGTGGCGGCAGCCGGTGGCGGCAGTACCTCCGGCCAGGACCTGATCCCGCCGCCGCGAGAACCCGGCGGATGGCCACATGAACAGGGAAAAAGCAACTTGGACAACGCCGCCGGGGGGCGGCTATCTTCACCTGCCGGGCAGCCACATCGTCAAGGACCTGCCCTGTGAGGAAACCTCGGCCAGGGAGATACGCATGCCCCGTCTTGCGCTGTACACGTTCGGCGTCCTGAAGTCACCTCTCGCCGATCCGTCGGCTCTCACCCGGGAGTTCCAGGAAAGCGGTGCGGCCGTCTACCGGAAGATCAGCCTGCATCCCGGATATCTCGCTCATGCGGAAGCGGCGGTTGGCGGTCGGGCCACATTCTTCGATGCGGACTGGGGTGCATGGGGCGCGTTCGCGGTACCGACCTGGTATGAAAAGGGGCGTACCGTGGAAACCATCGCCCTCGCCGCGACGCTCTCACTCTGGACCGGTCTGCGCCCCGCCTTCGACGCCATCTACACCGGGCTGCATCGTGCTGCGCTCAACAGGCGCCATGACTGGTTCGAGAGGACGGCGCACCCGAATCATGTCGTCTGGTGGGTCTCCGACGGCGTGACACCCACCTGGCGGGACGGGGTTTCCCGGCTGGAACAGCTCCACGACCACGGCTGCGCACCGCACGGCTTCACCTTCCACCACCCGTTCACCCCGGACGGAACCGCGACCAGGCTCGCCGATGCCTCCGCTGGCCCCCGGCCCTGCTCAGGGTGAATGTGCCCGGCCGGCGGACTCCAGCACCGAGGTAAGAAAGCGACGCACCGTCTCCAGCTCGCCCGCCTCGAAACCGTCCACGGCCGCCACCACCTCGCCGATCACCGGCCCGAAGAAGCTCCACCCGAGTTCCGTGGCCTTCTCCTCCACATCCAGCAGCACACGTCGCCGATCGGTGGTGTCCCTGCTACGCCGGACCAGTCCGAGCCGTTCCAGCCGATCCACCAGGGCGGTGGTCCCGGCAGAGTTCAGGCGCAGTTGCTCGCCAAGCCACCCGGGCGTGGCACGGGTACCGACCCGTGCCGCATCCAGCAGGTGGATCAGCGCGCGCACATCGGTGGGATGCAGCCCGTGGCGCGCGGCGAACCTGGCGCCCAGCAGGTCGAACTCCACGGTCACCGCGCGCAGCAGGTGAACCAGTCCCATCGCCGGGCTCTGCTCGTCCATGCACACTCCCTCGAACCACTGGCTAATATCTCGCTGAGCGAGATTATCGCTGAGCGAGAGGAATCTCCATGTCGCCGTCCGCTTTCGATCTTGTCTACGACGAGCTCCGTGCCCGCTGGCCCGAGTCCACCGAGGAGCGCGACGTCGCCACCCCGTACGGGCCCACCCGGGTTCATGTGTACGGCCGAGCGGACGGCAGCCCGCTCCTGCTGCTGCCCGGCGGCTCAGCCACCGGCCTGGTCTGGTTCGCCAACGCACCCGCTCTCGGCAGGCAGTACCGGGTCCATGCGGTTGATCTGCTGGGTGACGCCGGCCGCACCGAACGCCGGGGCGCACCGTTGAAGAGCGTCGACGATCTGGAGTACTGGCTGGACGCGCTGATGGACGGGCTCGGGCTTGCCCGCACGTACCTGTGCGGTCACTCGTACGGCGCCTGGCTGGCCGTCAGGTACGCACTTCATGCCCCGCAGCGGGTCGCCCGCCTCGCCCTCGTCGACCCGACCCAGGTCTTCGCCGGATTCCRCCCTGGCTACCTGCTGCGCGCACTGCCCACCCTGATCCGCCCGAGCGAGGCCCGTGCCCGCGCCTTCCTGTCCTGGGAGACCGCAGACGTCCACCCGGACGAGACCTGGCAGCGTCTCTACGCGCTCGCCACCACTGTTCCCGGCCGCAAGTTCGTCACCGGCGGCCGCCCGCAGGCCGCCGACCTCCGCATGCCGGTACTGGTCCTGCTCGCGGAGCGCAGCCGCGCCCACCACGCCGGCAAGGTCGCCGACAGAGCCCGCCGGATGCTCTCGCACGGCGAGGTGGCACTGCTCCCCGCAGCCACCCACCACTCCCTGCCACTCACCACGCCGAAGCAGTTGAACGAGCGGCTGATGGATTTCCTGGGCTGACAGCGCGGAGCTTCTGACGCCGCAGGCGCCGGCGCCCGAGGAGCGCGAGGGCCGGTTTGAGGAGCGAATGCTCACCGAAGCGGTGGTCGCCACCGCGGACGAGACGGGCGGCGAGGTCGGGGCGCTGGCGCCACAGGTAGCCACGGGCCCGCTCGGCGTGCAACGAGTCCGAGACGATCTTTATCCGGTCCGCGTGCTCGAGCAGGGGGATGACGTTGCTGATGTTCTCCCAGGTGGAGCGGCTGGTGGTCTCGACGGACAGCGGGCCGTGGTAGCCGCGGGTACCGCGGGCGTAGTCCGCCATCAGGTCCGCTTCCGCCCGCGGGCCGCCCACCGGGCCGCCGGCCAGGACCAGCCGGGACTCCGCACCTTCGAGGGAACGCAGCCCGGCCCGGACCCGCCATCGGTTGACCGCGTTGATGCGCTCCGACCGGTTACGGAAACCGAGCACGACCACCACCTCGCCTGCGCCCCGCACCACAGCCGAGGTCGGGGCGGTCGTGCCGAGCTGGCGCCGTGATGCCCGCCAGTGTTCCAGCTCGCCCCATCCCAGCACCGCCGCGACCAGCAGGCAGGCACCTCCCAGCTGCGTTCGGGCCGCGTTCACCGGTCCGCACCCTGCCCGCTGAACGCGGCCGGGTCGCGGGTGTTCCGCCAGATCGGGGCGAGTATGGCGGGGTCGTCGCTCCATAATCACAGATTCTAGATCGTAGAAGATCTATCTGTTGGACTTCTGTGGCTGGGCCGGCCAGCCTGGGAAGGGACAGAGCGCGCCGCGCCACCTCACCGGGCGCCCCAGGCGTCACCCGAGGAAAGGATGTCCATGTCGGACTACGAGCAGTACGAGAAGGCCATGCGTCCCGAGGACCTCACCCGCCTGTTCGTCGAACGTTCCAACGCCGGGGATGCGGCCGGGGTCGCCGCGCTCTACGAACCGGACGCGGTGCTCGCCTACCCACCCGGCGGCCAGACGGTGGGCCGCGGCGCCATCCACGCGCTGTGGGAGAAGGTCCTGGCCCCAGGCCCCCGTTTCGAGCCGGAACCGTCCCTGCCGACGCTGGTCAGCGGCGACATCGCCCTCACCTCGACCCCACCCGCCGACGGGACCGGTGCTCGGGCGCAGGTCGCCCGCCGCCAGCCCGACGGAAGCTGGCTGCGGCTGCTCGACCAGCCCGAGTTCACCCGTCCCACCGCGGCGCCGGAGATGTGACGTCCCGGCAGGTCGACGCTGCGCCCCGGTTACCGGAAGAAGTCGAGCAGGGCCGGGGCGGAGGTGTCGGGCCCGTTTACGATCATGTGGCGATACGCCTCAGCGTGGCGGTACCTGGCCCCTGGTCCGGAGAAGGCGGTACCTGAGGACAGGGATCCGGTTCCTCCGGAGGAGGCCGGCGGCCCCCGGCGGGACGACAGTGACCGGCATGACGAACACGACGAGATCGCTGGCCGCCCCGCGGGTCGCGGCGTGTCCCCCATGCGGGAACCACGAGTCGCCCGTCCCGCCTGGATGGTCGTCCGGCACGGCACGGGCCCGGGTGGGTGCGGGTCCTCGGCGGGCCGGATGACACCCGCCACCCTGCTGCAACGGACCGGCACGACCGGTCCCACGTTGACACTCGACGTCGCGGCGGTCACCGCCAACGTTCGCACCATCAGCGCCATCCGCCGCCAGGGCGGTGCCCGCGGGGCCGGTGAGGTGATGGCCGTGGTGAAAGCCGACGGCTACGGGCACGGCCTGGCCGATGTCGCGCGGGCGGCGCTGGCCGGTGGCGCGACCCGGTTMGGGGTGACCAGCGTCGACGAGGCGTACACCCTGCGCGATCTGGGGTTCACCGAGCCCGTGCTGAGCTGGCTCAACCCGGTCAACGCCGACTTCACCCAGGCGACCCGCGCGGGGGTGGAGCTCGCCGTTCCCAGCCACGCCCACCTGCGGGCGGTCGCCCGTCAGACACCCGGCGCCGGTGTCCATCTCCAGCTCGACACCGGGATGGCCCGCGACGGTATCCCGCCCGAGCAGTGGGAGTCCCTGTGTCACACGGCGCGGTGCGCCGAGCGGGCCGGTTTCGTCCGCGTCGTCGGGGTGATGGGGCATCTCGCCTGCGCCGCCGAACCCGGTCATCCGGCCAACCGGCGGGGACGTGAATGTTTCGACTGGGGTGTCCGGGTCGCCCTCGGCGCCGGGCTGCGTCCCCGGGACCGTCACCTCGCGGCGACGGCCGCGACGCTGAGCGACCCGCGGACCCATCACAGCCTGAGCCGGATCGGCGCGGGCCTGGTCGGCATCGACGAGTCGGGCCGTGTGCGGCTGCGCCCGGCGCTGCGCCTGACCGCCCCACTGGTCACCGTCCGCACGGTGCCGGCGGGAACCGCGGTCGGCTACGGGCACACCTGGACGTCTCCGCGGGCGACCCGGCTCGGCCTGGTGCCCGTCGGGTACGCCGACGGGCTGCCCCGCCGCGTCGCCGCGTGCGCGCAGGTGCAGGTCGCCGGGGTGCGCCGCCGGGTGGTCGGGCGCCTGTCGATGGACATGACCGTCATCGATCTCGGCCCCGATCCGGCCGCCTGCCCGGCGCGGGCCGGCGACGTGGTGACGCTGTTCGGTCCTGGGGACGGTGGCGAGCCGACGGCGGCGGACTGGGCTCGCTGGGCCGGAACGCTGGAGCACGAGATCGTCACCGGACTCGGGCCGCGGCTGCGCCGGGTCGTCACCACCCACACCGACCCCGGCGAACGAACAACGCGATGAGGGAGAACGCCATGCGGGAGAAGAAGGAGACGGCGCTGGCGGACGGCACCACGGCCGGACGCCGGATCGCCGGCCGGGTGGTTGTCATCGGCGGGGGGACCAGCTGTGAGCATGAGGTGTCGCTCGCCTCCGCGGCGGCGGTCACCGAGGCCCTGACCGCTGCCGGGCACGCCGTGGCGGCCCTCACCATCGACCGCGACGGCCGGTGGCGTGACCACACGGGCCGCCTCGTCGGGCTGGCCGGTGCCGTGGAGGTGCTGCGGTCCTGCGTGGCCGTGCTGCCGATGCTGCACGGCCCGGGCGGTGAGGACGGCACACTGGCCGCACTGTGCGAACTGGCCGGTGTGCCCTACGTCGGTTCCCCGGTGCGCGCCGGCGCCCTGGCCATGGACAAATGGGCGACGAAGCTCATCGCCGAGGCCGTCGGTGTCCCGACCGCACCTGGCATTCTGGTGAACCGGGCGCGGACAGCCGCCGGCGCGGTGACGGCCCCACTGCCGGCGGTGGTCAAACCGGTCTCGGCCGGCTCGAGCTACGGGGTGTCCCTGGTCCATGACGCCGCGCAGCTCACCGCCGCCGTCGAGGCCGCGTTGACGCTCGATGACCGGGTGCTTGTCGAGGAGGTGGTCTGTGGCCGTGAGATCGACCTGGCCGTTCTCGGCCGGCCCGACGGCACCCGGACGGTGGCTCCCCCGCTGGAGATCGTCACCGGGCACGCCGGGTTCTTCGACCTCGCCGCCAAGTACGACGGCTCCGCCCGGTTCCTCGTGCCCGCCCCGCTGAGCGACGCGCAGCTGGGCGTGCTGCGGGAGGCGGCGGTCACCGTGTACGACGCGCTCGGGTGCGCCGGTGTCGCCCGGGTCGACTTCTTCCTCACCGACGCCGGCCCGGTGCTCAACGAGGTCAACACGATGCCAGGATTCACCAGCCATTCGCAGGTACCGCGGATGTTCGCGGCGGCCGGTGTGCCCTACCCCGAGCTGCTGGAGCTGCTGATCGCCGACGCGGTCGCCACAGCCACGGCCCGAGCCACAGCTGTGGCCGTGGCCGGGGGGCAGCACGGCGACGACCGCGACGACCACGTCGGCCGCGTCGGCCGTGGTCCCCTGCGGGTCGGATGAGAGCCGAGGAGGGGTTCGCCGCCGCCGCGGCCGGGACGGCGATCCTCATCGTCGGCGTGGCGGAACTCGACCGGACGTGGCGGCCTGCCGGCTCGCCGGTCATGGACGTCGTCTTCCTGCTGCTGGTCGCCGGCGCCGTCGTCGCCGCCCGGTGGGAGCCCGCGGCCGCGCTGGGCACGGCCTGGGTCGCGGGTCTCGTCCAGCTCGTCGGGGGCACACCGGTCCTGCTGGCCGAGGCCGCGCTGGTGGTGGTGCTGTTCGCCGCCGCGCGCTGGGGGCGGGTCGCCACGGTGCTGGCCGCCGCCGCCACGGTCGGTGCCGCCCCGGTCCTGGGCGTCGCCTGGGTCCGCTCGCTCGGGGTGCGGGCGGGGGGCCGCGGGGGGCATGTGCTGTACGACCTGCTGACCGGCTACAGCCGGCAGATCACCATCTGGGGCCTGCTCCTGTTCGGTGTCACGTTCCTCGCCGTCCCGTTCCTGACCGGTCTGATGATGCGGTTCCTGTCCCGGGCGCGCACGGCGCAGGCCGCCCGCCAGGTCGCCGAGCACGACGCCCGCCAGGCCCAGGAGATCGCCCGGCTGCGCGACGCCCAGAACCGGCTCGCCCGCGACGTCCACGACGTGGTCGGGCATTCGCTGACCGTCATCCTCGTCCAGGCGGAGTCGGCGCAGTTCCTGGACGACCCCGCCAGGCTCAAGACGACCATGCAGACCATCGCGACATCCGCCCGTTCCTCGCTGCACGACGTGCGGGAGGTGCTCGAACCGGCGCGGGAACCCGACCGGGGGCGCCGCGGCGGGCTCGACTCGCTCATCGACACCGTCCGTTCCAGCGGCCAGCCGGTCGAGGCGGCCGAGGCCGGCGAGGCCCGTCCGCTGCCACCCGAGCTCGACGCGGTCGCCTACCGGACGTTGCAGGAGATGCTGACCAACGCGTTGAAGCACGGCCGGCGTGACCGGCCGACGCGGGTCGAGCGGCGGTGGCCCGCGCCGGACAGCGCGGCGGCCACGCTCACCATCGAGGTGACGAACAGCGTGGACGCCGCCGGTACCCGCGACGGCCTCGGGGGCCTCGGCGGCGGTCAGGGAATCGCGGGTATGCGCCGGCGGCTGGAGTCCGTCGGTGGCAGCCTCGACATCCGGCAGGGCGTGGGCCCCGATGGGCCGACCTTCACCGCGGCGGCGAACCTGCCCGTGCGCTCACCGGCGCCGGCGCTGTCCTCGTCCGCGGTGTCCGGGCGGCCGGCATGACCGGGCCGGTCGGGCCCGACGAGGCGGCGGTGGCGGACGCCGCGCCGATCGGTGTTCTCCTCGTCGACGACCAGGAGCTCTTCCGGGAGGGCGTGCGGGTGATCATCGACGCGCAGCCCGGCATGCGGGTCCTGGGCACGGCGGCCGACGGCCGCGAGGCGGTCGGCCTGGTCGACGACCTGCGCCCCGACGTCGTGCTCATGGACATCCGCATGCCCGAGATGGACGGCGTCGAGGCCACCCGGCAGATCTTCGCGCCCGCGCGGGTGGCCCGGCGCACGAAACCGGTCCGGCTGATCATGCTGACGACGTTCAACCTCGACGACCGGGCGGCCACCGCGATCCGCTGTGGGGCGAGCGGGTTCCTGCTCAAGGACACCACCCCCGCCCAGCTGCGGGACGCGATCCGCACGGTGCACACCGGCAACGCCGTGCTCGCCCCGCGGGATCTCACCAGCCTGCTCGACCACGAGTTCCGTGCGCCCGCCCAGCCACCGGCGGCCTTCGGGTCGCTCACCGGCAAGGAACGTGAGGTGTTCTTCGCGGTGGTCCGCGGCCTGTCGAACACGGAGATCGCCCGGCTGGTGTTCGCCAGCGAGTCGACCGTCAAGACCCATGTCGGTGCGATCCTGCGCAAGCTGGCGCTGCGTGACCGCGTCCAGATCGTCGTCTTCGCCTACGAGCACGGCGTCGTCTGACCGTCTGACCGTCCGGCCGCCGGTCGCGGGCGGCGGCCGCGGGCGGCGGCCAGGGTGGCCAGCCCGTCGAGCAGGGTGCGCAGGCCGACCTCGAAGATCCGGGTGGTGTCGGCTCGACGTCCTCTCCACGCCCTGACCCCGGACGGCTGAGGTGGGGAGGGCGGCGACGGCGGGACCCCGTTCTCGTTGACACGGTCCGGGGTCGGGAACGCGACAGGGAGATCAGGTGCACCCACCCGATCCGCGCCGCACATAACCGAATACATGGGGCGACAATGGGTGAATCATCCGTATGCCCCCCATGACTGTTGGGAGAGTCCGTTGCCCCTGGTCGGCTCCGCCGCCTCCGAGACCCGCCTGCGCCTGCGCACCGCCGCGGCCAGCGTGCTGTTCCTGCTCACCACGGCGGCCTGCGGCGACGACGGCACCGGCGGGGGTATCGCGGACATCCCCCGCCGGACCGGCCCGATCGCGGCCAAGGACTACGTCCTCACCGAAGGCCCGGAAACCACCGGACTCACCGCCGCGCCGACCGAGCACATGGACGACCCCGGCGACGACAGCCCCCTCAACATGTTCGACAAGGACCTCGCCGCCTGCCTCGGCGTCACCCCCGACACCCTCAGCCCCACATCCGCCGACGAGGCGCACAGCGACACGTTCACCTCCGAAGCCACCTCCGAACGCGGCGAGAAGCAGAGCCTGGAGATCGGCTCCCTGGCCGGGATCTACACCGCCGACCAGGTCCAGGCCGTGACCGCCGCGCTGCGCCATCCCGACTACCTGAGCTGCCAGAACAAGACGATGTCCGACGACGGCGACGACCCGATGCGTGAGCTGCCCACCCCCGACGGGGCCCTCTCCGCCTACCGTGTCACCTTCACGGCCGACTCCACCATGGACGTCATCCACCTCGGCGGCGGCCGGGTCTTCGCCACCCTCGTCGTCGCCGCCGACGGGCGGACACCCGACGCGGATCTGGAAGCCCGGCTGGTCAAGCAGCTCGCCGCCAAGCTCGAACGTCAGTAGCCGTCCCAGGCCACCCAAGCCACCGGGTCACCGCAGTCCCGCGTCGTGGACGAGCAACGCGATCTGCACCCGGTTGTTCAGGTCGAGGCGGGTCAGGATCCGCGACACATGCGTCTTCACCGTCGGCAACGCCAGGTGCAGCTCCCGGGCGATCTGCGCGTTCGACAGGCCCCGGCCCACCGCCAACGCCACCTCCCGCTCCCGATCCCCCAACATCCCCAGCCGGGCCCGGGTCCGCGCGGCGACGTCGTCACACCCACCGTCACCACCGGCGGTGGCCTGGTCGATGAGCCGGCGGGTGACCGCCGGGGACAGCACCGGATCACCCGCGGCCACCGTGCGGATCGCCGCCACGATGTCACCCGGGGCGGTGTCCTTGAGCAGGAACCCGGCCGCCCCGGCCCGCAACGCCCCCAGCACATGGGCATCGGTGTGGAAGGTGGTCAGCACCAGCACCTCCGGCGCACCGGGCACCGCCCGCACCATCCGGGTCGCCCGCACCCCGTCGACACCCGGCATCCGGATGTCCATCAACACCACGGCGGGCCGGTGCGCGGCGACCAACGCGGCGACCTGCCCGCCGTCCCCGGCCTCGGCGACCACCTCGATGTCCCCGGCGCCGCCGAGCATCAGCCGCAACCCGGCCCGCACCAGAGCGTCGTCATCCACCAGCAGGACACCGATCATCCACGCCGCCTCCCCGCTCCCGCTCCCGGTCCGGCTTCTGGTCCGGCTTCTGGTCCTCGGCGGGTTCGGCGGCCCACGGAAGCCAGGCCCGGACCTCGAACCCGTCCACGGTCGGCCCCGCCCGCAGCACACCACCGGCCACCCGGGCCCGTTCCGCCAGCCCGACCAGACCGCGCCCGCCACCGGTCGCACCACCACCCGCCCACCCCGCCGCCGGCCGCGGCACCGTCGTCGGCGGGTCCGCCTCGGCGGATGACCCGGGGGACGAGGGCACCGGCCCGCTGTGGACGTCCACGGTCAACCCCCGGCCCGGCCCGCCGGACAGCCGCACCGCGACCGGCGCGCCCGGTGCGTGCATCCGGGCGTTCGTGAGCGCCTCCTGCACGATCCGCAGCGCCGCCCGCCCCACCGCCGCCGGCGGAGCCACCCCCTCCACCAGCCCGCCGGCCCACCCGGTCAGCTCCACGGCGGCCCCCGCCGCCCGCGTCTCCGCCACCAGCCGCCCCAGATCCGCCAGGCCCACCGACGGCCACAGCTCGTCGCCGGGACCACCGTCGTTGAGGACACCGATCACCTCGCGCAGATCGCGCAACGCCAGATGCGCGTTCTCCCGGATCACCCCCGCCGCCTCGGCGACCTGCGCCGCCGACGCGGACGTGTTGAACTCCAACGCCCCCGCATGCACGCTCAACAGCGACAGCCGATGCCCCAGCACATCGTGCATCTCCCGGGCGATCTGGGCGCGGATCTCCTGGCGGGCACGGTCCGCGCGTAACTCCGCGTCCGCCTCCGCCAGCTCCGCCCGCGCTCGCAGCGACGCGATCAGCTGCCCCCGCGAGCGCCGGAACAACCCCCAGCCCACAGCCCCCGCGACCAGCGCGAAATAGGTCACCGCACGATCCGCCCGGGCTTCGGGCAGGTCCGCCAGCCTCCACAGGAACAGCGGCAGCGGGGCGAACACCAACGCCGCCACCCCCGCGGTGACCCGCCGCTGCTGGGTCGCGGCGACGGTGAACACCGCCACCAGCACCGGGCCTGTCAGGTACGGTGTCGCCGTCCCCGCGGCCACCAGCACCACCGCCAACGGCACCGGCCATCGCCGCCGCGCCAGCAGCGCCGCGCATCCCAGCCCGCCGGCGACCTGGTCCACCACCCGCCATACCGGCCCCGGATCGTCCATCACCGTGACGGTCTGCGAGGTGAGCGCGGCGAAACAGGCGGCGAACAGGACGAACCCCAGGTCGGCGGCCCAGTCCCGCCCGGTGCGCTGCACACGGGGCATGCCCCGGCAATCTACGCGGGCCCGAACCGCCCCGAAAGGCCCCGCACCGGAGGCGATACCAAAGGATGACACCCGGCAGTCCACCACCCACTTTGGTCACCTGCCCGCCATCCTCCGCCCGATGCGACGGCTGACCCGCCCTCCCTACCGTCGATCACATGAGCGCCCCCGACCAGCCTCCGCCCGACCAGCCGTCCTCGCCCCCATCCCCGCAGCCGCAGCCGCAGGCCGATCCGGCGCTGCGGCCCGTGGCCGCCGCCGGGCAGGCCCTCGGCGGCGTCCTCGCCGTCGGTGGCCTGTGCGGCCTGCTCCGCGAGGCGTTCGGCTGGTGGCCACCTGTGATGGGCTTCCTGCGCCATCTCGCACCCGCCGGCTATGAGATCTACAGCTTCATCATCATGATCGCCGTCGGGTTGCTCCTCGTCGCGGCCGCCGGCAGCACGAGCACCCGACATGACCACAGCTGAACGACCCCGCCAGGCCCACGAGCCCGCCAGCCCGGCACCGGACACCTCACAGGGACGGGCGCGGCGGACACAGCTGATCGCCGCCGCCGGGCTGGCGGTCCTCGCCCCGATCTGCGCCGAATACCTCATCGGCTACGCCGACAGCATCAGCCGGCCCCTGACCATGCTCGCCGGACTGATCATCTTCGTCCCGCTCTACGGCACCGTCGCCGTCCTCATTCGCGAGATGACCTGCCGCATCGGCGGTGGCTGGCCGACCATGGTCCTGCTTGCCGCCGCGTTCGGCCTCACCCAGGCCGGACTCGTCGACCAGAGCCTGTTCAACCCCCACCTCACCGGCGACCCGACCTGGGACGACGACCGCACTCCCACCCTCCTCGGTGACACCGGCCTGAGCGTCTACTACCTGCTGAACTTCCTCACCGGCCACATCATCTGGAGCTTCACCGCCCCGATCGTCGTCGTCGAGTCCTGCGTACCCCGCCTCGCCGACCGGCCCTGGCTACACCGGCCCGGCATCCTCACCCTGACCGTGTTGTACCTGGCGGCCGCGGCGCTGATCCACGACGACGCCAGCCGTACCTTCCGCGCCTCCCCGGCCCAGCTCGCCGCAACCGCGCTCGTCGTGGTCCTGCTCGTCGCGGCGGCTTTCGCCGCACCGCGCCCGGACCCCCGCCACACGTCACCGCCGGTCATACCCGCGGCGGGGCGCCACCGCCCTCCGTGGCTGCCTGCCGGCGCCGTCGTGATCGCGCTCACCGCCCACCAGCTGCTCCCACCAACCTGGCCCGGTGTCGCCGTCGACCTGCTGATCCTCCTCGGCGGCGCCGCGCTGCTGACGATCCTCGCCCGCCGGCGAGGATGGGCACGTCCGCACGCCCTCGCCGCCGCCGGCGGCGCGCTGCTCGTCAACGCCGGCCTGTCGTTTGTCGTCGACCCGTTGGGTGACGTGTCCTACCCGGCCAAATACGCCGCGAACACCACGCTGACCGTGGCGGTGCTGGTGTTACTGATCTACGCCCACCGCAGGTCGAGGGTGCCGCGGGGATGAAGGACGAAGCCCGGCCGTGAGCTACGGTTTTGTCGCAGGTGCCCGGTTGGATGGGCCGGTGACCGTCCATGACCTGGCCCGCCAGCTTCCCCCCATCGCCGATCTGCGGAACCTGTGCCGCTCACTGGCGATGCTCGACGCGATCCTGAGCCCGGACTGGGAATACCGCTACTACTCCTTCGACGCATCCTGGGCTGACGGCGAGGAGATGGCCTCGATGCGCAACGGGTCCGGCGACGAGTACTCCATCGTGTTCTGCGCGGCCGGGGCCTACGTCCGCGGGTTCGACCACGAAGCACCGATGACCCCCTACGACCGCGATCGCGATGGCGAGCCCTGGCCGGGAGTGCTCGACTCCGTGCCCGCCGTCTTCAGGCGGTTCGTCGACGAGCCGGCGTTCACCGACGAGGACGGCACGCCCGTCGTGACGGCCTGCCTGTGGCGCGAGGCGAGCGATGACCGGTGGCGCCACGGCACGATCGACTTTCCCTCGGACCACCCCGACCCCGACGGGGCGACCATGCTGTTCGAGCTCCTGGCCGACCGCTCACCCGAAGCGTTTCAGCGTTTCGCCGAGGACTATCACGAGGTCACCGTGGACCTGGAAGCGGTGCGTGCGCTGTATGCCCTGCGGCCACTGGACCCCGGCCTCGTCGCGTCGTTGAACGGCGAGGTCACCCTGGCGGACCTCGCCGAGGACATCTCCGCCATCGGCTATCCGCAGGAGGGCTGAAAACCGATCCGCCGCCGGGGGCGGCGGGCAGGACGATCAGTACGGTTACCGGGTGCGTAGTCGCCAGCAGCCGCACCCGTCGTTCGCCGTGACCACCGAGATGCTGCTGCGGTACCTGCTACGCGACCCCCACCGTGGCTACAGCGATCACGAACTCACCCGCCGTCACGGGCGTCCGGCCGCGACCGTCCTCGCCCGGCTCGACGCCGCCGGCTGGCTGTCCAGCGGCTACGACACCCAACCCACACCAGGCCACCCCGATCCCGACCTGCAACCACCCCAGCCGCAGCGGATGTACCGGCTCACCGGCCACGGCACCACCGCCGCCCGCGCCGCCCTTGCTCCCGCTCCACCCGGGGAGCGCTTCGTCACGGGCTTCGTCGGTATGGTCACCGGTTTTCTCCTCGGCCTCGGCGCTCACCACATCGGTGCCGGCGCTCTGGCCACAGCCGTTCTCCTGGGTGTCCCCTGCGGCGTGGCCTCCGGGTTCGGCGGCAGACAGGTCCGTAGCCGCACCGGCATCGGATCCGGATGCTGCCTCGGAGGCACCCTCGGAGTCGTCATCGCCGCCAACGCGACCGACAAGGGCGCCGGCTGGCTCGACAGCACGGTCATCAGGTCCGGGGCCGTCGCCGCCGTGGTGGGAATCGTCGTCTTCGCTGTCACCGCCTACGCCACCGTCGTCGCCCGTCTCCTCCGTGAGGACCTCGCCGCCAGGGACGGTTCCACGAAGGCACGTGAACCGTCACCACGGTCGCAGCAGACCAGCCCGCCCCCGCCGTCGCCGGGCGAGCCCGACATCCTTGAGCGACACTGACCGATGATGCGCCGATTCGAGGATCTGGTCGCCGAGGCCGAGGCGGCGCCCGTCGACGGATGGGACTTCTCCTGGCTGGACGGGCGGGCCAGCGAGCAGCGCCCGTCGTGGCGGTACGCGCACACGATGGGCCGGCGGATGGCCCGCGCCACCGCCGCGCTGGACCTGGAGACCGGCGGTGGGGAGGTCCTCGGCGGCGTGCCCCGCCTGGCGACCCGGACAGCGGCCACCGAGTCCTGGCCACCGAACCTCGCACGGGCCGCCGCGCTGCTGCGACCCCGCGGCGTCCTGGTCGTCGCCGCGGACGACCACACACCGCTGCCCTTCACCGACGAAGCCTTCGACCTGGTGGTCAGCCGCCACCCGGTGACCACCCGCTGGGACGAGATCAGCCGCGTCCTCACCCCGGGGGGTGTCTACTTCTCCCAGCAGGTCGGCCCGGCCAGTGTCTTCGAGCTCGTCGAGTTCTTCCTCGGCCCCCAACCCGCCGAGGTGCGCCGACGCCGCCACCCCGACCGGGCCCGCGCCGACGCCGAAGCCGCCGGGCTACAGGTCCTCGACCTGCGGATGGAGACCCTGCACACCGAGTTCCGCGACGTCGGCACGGTCATCTACTTCCTACGGAAAGTGATCTGGATGGTCCCGGGATTCACCGTCGACCGCTACCGTCCGCAGCTTGCGGCGCTGCACGACCGCATCCGCGCCCACGGGCCTTTCGAGGCGCACACCACACGGTTCCTCATCGAAGCCCGCAAACCGACCTGACCGCATCGCGGTCGCTGCGGGAGCCTGCGACGAGAACACCCGGCGGCGTCTGTAAGGACCGGAGCGGTGCCGGACATCCTCTCGGCAGGGACCCGAGGGGAGACGTGGTGACGTGGCGGGGATCAATGATCCACAGGCGGAGTTCACCGCCCTGTTCGAAGCGCAGTACACACCGGTGCTGCGGTACGCGCTGCGCGAGGTACCCCGGCACACGGCGCACGACGTCGCCGCGGAGACCTTCCTGACAGCATGGCGGCGCCTGCCCGAGGTACCCGACCCGCCGCTGCCGTGGCTGCTTGGGGTGGCCCGCCGGGTGGTCGCCAACCAGCGCCGCGGGGAGACCAGACGTCACGCGCTGCGRCTCGCCGTGGAACAGCACCGCCCGCCCGCCGGCGGGAACCCGGCCGAGACGCTGGTCGACCGTGACACGGTGCGCGCCGCGCTGGGACGGCTGTCCACCGCGGACCGGGAACTGCTCACCCTCATCGGCTGGGACGGCCTGAGCGTCCGCGAGGCGGCGCAGGTGCTGGGGATACGCCCCGGCGCTGCGTCGGTCCGCCTGCACCGGGCCCGGCGGCGGCTGCAGGAACAGCTCCCCACGCCGACCTCCCCCTCCTCCGAGCACACGCCTGCGTCCACCCGTCCGGCCGCGCCGGCACACCCACGCCCCGTCACCGAGGAGGCATCATGACCGACGCCAGCACCGACGACGTGTGGAAGGTCCGGCTCCTCCTGCACGGACACGACCCGGCCGACAGCATGGCCGACGGCCACGACGGGCTGGCCGCGACCGACCGCGCGAAGGTCCTCACCCGCATCCTGGAGACATCCGTGGACGTGGACGCCGGGACACCGCGGCGCCGCCGACGCGGCAGCCGGCGGCGGACCGGCGGGCTGTGGCTGGCACCGGTCGGGGTACTCGCCGTGCTGGTGGCGCTCGTCGCCACCCAGTTCGGTCTGCCCCGTGGCACCGTCGGGTCACCGGCGCAGGCGGCCACGCCACCGTCGTTGGCCTACCAGGCCGAACCGGGCACCGCCCGGGAGGTTCTCCACGCCCTCGCCGATCGCCTGCGCGCGACCCACAGCGGTGAAGACACCCAGGACGGCGAGGCGCCACCCACCACCGGCTATCACTATGTGCGTACCCAAAGCTGGGATCTGACSACCCGTATCGACGGGATCTCGGTCCGTTCCGCGGTGCTGCCCGTCACCCGCGAGGTGTGGCGTGCCGGCGACGGCTCCGGGCGGGTCAGGACCGCCCCAGGCGAGCCACAGTTCCCCTCCGAGCAGGCACGGCGGGCGTGGGAGGACGAAGGACATCCCTGCCCTTCTCCGGGCGACGAGACCATCGCACCCGGCGGGCTGAGCGCCATGTACCCGACGGACCTGCCCGCGGACACGGCTGGGCTCGCAGTAGCGCTGGCCGCCGGGCATCCGGTGGAGAACGGTCCCGCCGAGACCCTGGTCGCGGTCGCCGACCTCTACCTCGAACAGGCCCCGTCCGCCCCGGTTCGTGCAGCTGTCCTCGACATCGTCGCCGACATACCGCAGGTGTACCTGCTGGGTCGGGCCGTCGACCGGGCCGGCCGGCCCGCGCTCGCCGTCGCCGTCGACAGCGCCATGTCGGGGCTACCCACCCGCTACACCCTGCTGTTCGACCCGACCGACGGGCGCCTGCTCGGTGAGGAGAAGACTCTCACCAGCACCGCTGGCGCCCTCGACGTGCCCATCCCCGGTGTCATCTCCTACACCGCCTTCCTCGACGCCGCCCACACCCAGAACACCGAACCGCCACGCTGACCGCGTGCTGATCTGATGTCCCGCCACCTGGCTTTGTCGGGCGAAGGTGGCGGGGCCACCGGCACCGATGGACGCTACCGGCGCCGGGCACCCCAGCTGCGGCGGGCGGCGTAGACACCCGCACCGGCCGCCAGCACGGCACCACCACCGGCGACCGCGGCCACCGGCAGCGCGAACGCGAGCAGCAGGCAGCCGGCGAACCCGACGACGGGAACCAGCCGGGGCGGGCGGCCCTCCGCCGCGCTGAGCGTCCAGGCGCTGGCGTTCGCGATCGCGTAGTACACCAGCACCCCGAACGAGGAGAACCCGATCGCCCCGCGCAGATCCACCGTCGCGGCCAGGACCGCGACGATCACACCGACGGCCACCTCGGCGTGGTGCGGCACCGCGAACCGGGGATGGACCGCCGCGAGCAGGTGCGGCAGATGCCGGTCACGGGCCATCGCGAACGCCGTGCGCGACACCCCGAGGATCAGCGCGAGCAGCGATCCGAGCGCGGCGAGGGCCGCCCCGACCCGCACCACCGGTACCAGCCAGCCGGCCCCGGCGACCCGCACGGCGTCCGTCAGCGGCGCCGTGGCCCCGGCCAGCCCCTCCGGGCCCAGCACCATCACGACGGCGACCGCGACGACCGCGTACACCACCAGCGTGATCCCCAGTGCCACCCCGATCGCGCGGGGGATCGTGCGGGCCGGGTCACGGACCTCCTCCCCGAGGGTGGCGATCCGCGCGTACCCGGCGAAGGCGAAGAACAGCAGGCCCGCCGCCTGCAGCACCCCGCGCACAGTCATGTCCGCGCCGACCCGCAGCTGGTCCACCTCCGCCGCGTCGGCGCTCAGCGCGGCGACCGCCACCGCGGCGAGGACCGCCAGCACCACCGCCACGATCACCCTGGTCGCCAACGCCGAGCGGTGCACCCCGGCGTAGTTCAGCGCGGTGAGCGCCACCACCGCGGCGACCGCGACGACATGGGCCCCACCCGGCCACACATACGCCCCGACGGTCAGCGCCATCGCCGCGCACGACGCGGTCTTGCCGACCACGAAAGCCCAGCCCGCCAGATACCCCCAGAAGTCACCCAGGCGCATCCGGCCGTAGACGTAGGTACCCCCCGACGCCGGGTAGCGGGCCGCCAGCCGCGCCGACGAGGTGGCGTTGCAGTACGYCACCACCGCCGCGGCCCCCAGGCCGATCAGCAGCCCGGAACCGGCGGCCCGGGCAGCCGGCGCGAGCGCGGCGAAGATCCCCGCGCCGATCATCGCCCCCAGGCCGACGAGTACCGCGTCGGCCACCCCCAGACGTCGGCTCAGCTCGTCCGGCACCGGCTCAGCTGCTGCCTTCGACGCCATGCCCCGGACTCACCCTCCGCCGACTCCGCACCCGCCCCGCCCCGCGAAACGGAGCAGAAGGCCTGGTCCAACCCACGACGGACCGTACAAGGCCAGCAGCGACCATCCGCACGCATCACCCAGCCACACGGGAAACGTCAGCAGTTGTTCACATGGCCGTCCTCGGGGTCGGCCATGACATGCAGGTCGACATCGGCGGGTCCTGACCCGAGCACATCCTCGGGGCCGGCGTCGAGAGCACCGAGAAAGCCCACCGACAGATACGTCTCGACCCCGTCGACAGGCCGGGTGAAGCACAGCCGCGCCCCGAAGAACACCCGCTGCTGCGCGTGGATGGGATCGGCGCGGCGCAGTTTCCAGCCGGCCGCAGGTAGTGCGTCATGGTAGAAGTCCGCGACCTCCTCGGCCGAGATCCCGGTGTGGTACCAGCGGGACGCGTACGGGAAGTACGTGCTGTCGGAGCAGCCATGGCTGGCGCCGCCCGGGATGAGGGTCGCGCCGCTGGGACGGATCTCCAGCACCGTGAGCGCGTCCAGCTTCTTGGCGAAGCGCCGATCAGCGCCGGTGCAGTCATCCAGCGGCAGGACATCGGGAACCACTCCACAGCCGGCGGCCAACACCACACCGACAAGAGCACCGAGAACCGGGACCACCCGCATCATCCGACCACGCCCCCTGATTGTCGCCAGGGGAGACAATAGGGATATCCGTCCGCTCCGTTGCTTGCAGGGTCCGCCCGGGTACGCACGGTGCCGATGGCTCGGTCCACCCGAGCTGGTAACGTCACCCTGTCCGTCCGCTGCGGCCGCAGGAGGTGAGACCCATTACCGCTGTATCCGGCTGGGTGCTCTCCCTCTTCCGTCGCCCCGCGGGGCGGGCTGCCTGACACAGGCGGCCGTCGGGAGCGCCCAGAAAGAGGCATCCCGAAAGGCAACGAACCTATGCACCTGCACGTCACCTCCCAGACGACCGCGTCCGGAGTCCGGGAACGTCGCTTCACCGTCGACGGCATCACCGGCGCGCTGTGGTCTCCCGCCGGAACCGAGGCCGACACCGCCACTGCCCGGCCGCTGGTGCTGCTCGGCCACGGCGGCGGTCAGCACAGCCACGCCCCCGGGGTACTCGCCCGCGCACAGCGCTATGTGACCCGCTGCGGCTTCGTCGCGGCGGCGATCGACGCACCCGGCCACGGTGACCGGCCGCGAACCACCGCGGACGAGCAGTTCTTCGCCGACCTGCAGCGGCGGATGGCGGCGGGTGAACCCGTCGGCGACCTGCTCGCCGAGGACAACGCCGCCCGTGCCCACCAGGCCGTCCCCGAATGGCAGGCCACCCTGGACGCACTCGAGACCCTCGACTGCGTCGCACCCGGCGTGCCCGTCGGGTACTGGGGGGTGTCGCTGGGCACCATGATCGGCATCCCGCTGGTCGCCGCCGAACCGCGGATCACCGCGGCCGTGTTCGGTCTCGTCGGCTCGGCGCATCTCACCGGTGATGCGGCCCGGATCACCGTCCCGGTGCAGTTCCTGCTGCAGTGGGACGACGAGCTCGTGCCCCGCGAGGCCGGCCTCGCCCTGTTCGACGCCTTCGCGGCCACGGAGAAGACCCTRCACGCCAACACCGGCCGGCACATGGACCTGCCCCGCTTCGAGGTGGCCAGCGCCGAGCTGTTCTTCACCCGCCACCTCACCGAGAACACCAAGAACACCGGCAACACCGAGCCGGTGACCCGGTAGCCATCGGACAGCCATCGGAGGCGGCCCGGCCGTTCACCCGGCCGTGGCCGCCTCCACCGCCACCTTCGTCCGAGGCGTTCCGCGTCAGGGGCGGGGGCGGCGGGTCACCCGCGGCCGGGTGAACGGGGCGACCTCGACCGGCGGCAGGTCCAGCCCACGCCTGCGCATCGACGCGACGACATCAAGCACCGACACCTCCAGGCTCTGCAGGACGGCGGCGAAACCCATGCCGTCACCGGAATACACCAGGGCGCTCAGCCAGTCCTCGGGGCGCGGCCGGGGGAAACCGGCCGCGAGGGCAAGGCCCGCGGCCCGCCCGCAGACCTTGTAGGCGTCGGGAGTCATCCCCGGCGCCGCACGGTCAGGGGGAGCCACAGCGCCGTCGGTTCGGGGCGTCACCAACGCGCCCCACTGACCGTCACCGGCGACCCGGTCGTAGGTGACGCCGTGCTCGGCGAGGACCTCAGTCGCCACGGACGGCTCGGACAGCAGGGCCAGCACCAGATGTGGCCCGGCGGCGGTACTCCAACCGCGGATACGGGCCTCGTGCAGGGCGCGTGTCTCGACGTTCACACCGACCCCCTCGCCCGATCCACCCCGACAGCTGATCTCCGGCAGATCCTGTCTCCAGCAGATCATGGATGCGGCGCCGATGCGGCCGGTGGGCGGTGGCACGCTGGTCCGGTGGGTGAGCAGACGGGACGACACCGCCCGGCCGGGCCGGGGCTGGTGCCGCGGCTGCCCTCACCCGTGGTCGAGGTGGCCGACGAACGCCTCACCGCCCGCGGTGTGCGCCTGCTGCTGAAACGGGACGACCTGATCCACCCCGACGTCCCGGGGAACAAGTGGCGCAAGCTCACGCGCAATCTGACCGCGGCCACCGAGGCCGGCCATGACACCCTGCTGACGTTCGGCGGGGCCTACTCGAACCACATCGCCGCGACCGCGGCCGCCGGCTGGCATCTGGGATTCGCGACGATCGGGGTGATCCGCGGGGAGGAACACCACCCGCTCAACCCGGTGCTGGCCACCGCCGCGGCGCGGGGGATGCGCCTGACCTACCTGGACCGGAGCCGGTACCGCTCCCGCGACGACCCGGCGTTGCACGCCGAGCTGCGCGACCGGTTCGGCCGGTTCTACCTGCTCCCCGAAGGCGGCAGCAACACGCTGGCGGTGCGCGGCTGCGCGGAGCTCGCCGCCGAGCTGGTCACCCAGGTCCCCGACGTGGACGTGGTGTTCGTCCCGGCCGGCACCGGTGGGACCCTCGCCGGTCTCGCCGCCGGCCTCGCCCAACCCGCCGGCCGGCGGCCGCACGCGGTGGGGGTGGCGGTGCTGCGCGGCGGGTTCCTGCCCGGCCACGTCGCCGCCCTGCAGCAGGCCACCTTCGGTGCGGTGTCGGCGAACTGGACCGTCGTCGAGGACTTCCACTGCGGTGGCTACGCCCGCCGCAACTCCACCCTCGACCGGTTCATCACCGACTTCGCCGACCGCCACGGCGTGGTACTGGACTGGGTCTACGTCGCGAAGATGCTGCACGGCATCTTCACGATGGCCGGTGACGGGCGGATCGCCCCCGGGTCGACGGTCGCCGCCGTCATCACCGGCCGGTGCACCGACCCGCCCGGCCAGGACGCGCACTGACCCGCCTCGGCGTGATCAGGCGAAGATCTCACCGAGCCAGGTACGCAGCGCACCCTCGACCGCACCTGGATCGGCATCCGCGGCGAACAGGTGGGCGACGACGGCAACCGGGGCGCCGAACGCGTCCCGGCCGAACACCCGGAACATCGCATCGGCGGTGTGCAGGCCCAGGAAATGCGGCGCCACATAGTCGACGACCACCTCCAGCGGGGCCAGGCCGGCCACGGTGAGGGTCGCCCGGTCGCCGGGGCGCACATCGGTGAGACCCGCCGCGCGGCGCAGCACCGCGAACCCGCCCGCCAGCGACGCCGCGGGCGCGTCCACGTTCACCCACGCGGCCGGGCGACCGGTGTAGTCCCGCACGTACTGGGCCAGGGTGTGCAGGTAGAAGTCGGTGTGCGCGGCGGCGCCGTCGTACTGGTTGTCCCAGTCGTCGACGAACACGCCGCTGTGCACGTACCGCACCCACGTCGTGCCACCGTCGCGGGCCTCGACGATGTGCTCGAGCTGGTTGAACCAGCCGTCCGGCCCGTCGTGGCGCAGGACCAGATGGTGCGGCGGCTCCCAGGCACACACCGTCCCGCCGCCGGCCACGGCACCACCGACCCTGGGCTCCGGTGCGGGTGTGGGCCACAGCCAGCCCGCGTTCCCGCTGGTGACCGCGTCCCAGTAGTCCTGCGGGCTCGCCTCGACCTCCAGCTCGCGTTCGATCGCGAACTCGCGGCCGGCACCCGCCGTGGACGACCGCCCCGGATCGTCCACGGCGTCCACGGCGTCGGCGTCGGAGGACTCGGAGGACTCGGACATGACAGTTCTCCTCCAGGTGATCAGCCGGGGTCAGCGTACGACGTCGAAGACCTGCTTCTGGACACCGTTGCCGTAGGCGGCGAACTCGACGAGCTTCAGCATGGTCTTGTCCTTGTCCGCGGCGGAGAACAGGCGCCGGCCGGCACCAAGCAGCACCGGGAACAGCAGCAGGTGGTAGCGGTCCACCAGACCGGCGTCGGCGAGGCTCGCGCCGAGAGTCGCACTGCCGTGCACGGCGATCGGCCCGCCGTCGGTCTCCTTGAGCGCGGCGACGTCGTCGACCGAACGCAGGATCGTCGCCGGCCAGCGCTCGTCGTCGGTGGTGAGGGTGGTCGACACGACGTAGCGGGGCATCGCGTTGTAACCGGCGAAGTCGTCCATCGTCGGCCAGACCGGGGCGAACGCCTCGTAGCTGGTGCGGCCCAGCAGCAGGGCGGTGGTCTCCTCCTGCTCACGGCCCTTGATCTCGTAGGCGGCGGGGTCGAAGTCGATGTCCTTGAACGTCCAGCCGGTGTTGCGGTAGCCGGACTCACCGCCGGGCGCCTCCATGACGCCGTCGACGGAGACGAAAGCGGTCACGATCAGGGTGCGCATCAGAAGTTCTCCTTGTGGGGGCGTGTCTGCGACGCAGGTGCGCCGCAGGTGTCGGTGGTGTCGGTCAGGGGGTGGCGGAGTCGCCCGGCGGGTGCGCCGACGGGACGCCCGGGGGTTTCAGGCTGGGATGCAGGGCGATCACCAGCCGGTGCGGCCGCCCGCCCGGCGCCGCGGCGTCGTGGTAGCGGCTGACCAGCGCGGTGACGGTGTCGGACAGCTCCGCCGCGAACGCGGCCCGGTCCGTGGCCGAGCCGAACCGGATCTCGCTGTCCACCGCGAACGTCGCGAGCTGCTTGCGTGCCGCCGTGGCACCGGCGAGCATCTCGCCGACCTCCCGGATGAGCCGGGCCGCCAGCGCGATCAGCCACCGCGCCGACGTCTGGTCGCGGGCCCGGTCCGGGTCGGGAGCGACGTCGGCCAGGGCGCTGGGTGAGATGACATACGAGCGGGCCGTCGCCTGCAGGACCCGCTCGGTGCAGTTGCCCTTACGGCGCTCCTCGACCAGCTCGACCAGCCCGTGAGCCTCCAGCGCACGCAGATGGTAGTTGACCTTCTGCCGGGTCAGCCCCGTCTGCGCGGCCAGCGTCGTCGCCGACCCCGGTACCGCCAGCGCGGCCAGCAGCCGCGCCCGCACCGGATCCAGCGACGCCTCCGCCGCACCCGTCTCCTCGATCACCGCCACGTCCAGCATGCACCGAGCATCCTGCCGACAAAAAAATTTGTCAAGGAGGGGATAGCTGTCGGCGTGTGGCGTCTGCGTCAGGCTCATCGCTCACCGACGGCGGCTGTCGGGATGGCAGACCTGGAACGGCGCGGCGCTTCCCGCTGACTGCGTGATCCGTCCCGACCACAGCGGCGCGCAGTTGCCGGTGGTCAACGCCCGCAGCGTGGTCCCGTCATCGATGCCGTTACCGAAACACCAGTCGAAGTAGACGTAGGCCTCACGGGCTGACCCACCCGCCGTCAGACGAAGCACGATCGCGGTGTCCCCCCACATGTCCGTCACGCAGGTCCCCGGAGTATCCGGGCCACCACCCACCGGCGCCGCCCTGATCGCCGCCAGCAGCGCGGCGGCCTCGGCCCCGCCGAGCTCACGCGACGCCAGCAGGCCGGGGCTGCCCACCGGGCTGCCCAGGTCGTAGTGACAGACCGCGACCGTGTCCACCACGTCGAGCCGGGCCACATCGAACGGCGCACCTGGACGGACGAACCCACCGGCCTGGATCGGTGAGCTGGCAGCACAGCCATGATCATCGACCGTGACCCGGCGCGCGGAGGCGATGATCCGCTCGGCGTCGTCGAGGTGCGCCCCATCCGTCAGGACGAACACCTTCGCCGAACCCACCGTGCGCACGAGCCGGGTCCAGCCGTCCGCACTCACCCGCCCGTCCGGCACCTCCTCGATCCCACCCGCGGCGGGCGCGGCGGCGAACCAGACATGCGGCGACCAGTACTCACGAGGCACACCGCCGCCATGCAGGTCCGGCCCCTCCCCACCGCCCGGGCAGCCAATCGTCATCACGGCCCGGTAGGGACCTCCACTGTCGACGTACGGCGTGACGGGAAAGGCCTCCCGCCGGCCCTCGACCGCGGCGCACCAGTCGCTACCCGGCGCCGGCGCGGGCTCCCACGAGACCGGGACCTCCACCACCATGTCCCGGAAGGACTCCGATCGCCACCCCGCCTCGGACGCCTCCGACACCTCGCCCGTCCCATGGTCGCCCGTCCCATGGTCGCCTGGTGCCGAGGCTTCCGGCCCACGCCGGCCCGTCACGTCGCCGCCCGCTGACGCGCACGCCACGGCCAGACCACCGACCAGCAGCACCGCGGCGGGCACCCACACCATCGACACCATCGCGCACAGGCCACCCCGCCGGCCGCGCAGGCCGCCGCAGCAGGAAACAGCGGCCCGCCAGGTCATGGCAAACCGAGCAAACCGACGCGATACACCGACCAGACAGGTTCCCATGGCGATACAGACGCGCGGTCACACGTATCGGTTCACCAAACCTCGGACAACAGCTCGGCGCAGACGATCCTTCGGCTATGAATGTTCGACCGTCGAGGCGTCAGGCGGGTGACGCGTCGCCGCATAAAGACGACGAACCACATCCTCGATATCCGGCTCCTCCACCCGGAAATCCACCACCTCCACCAGCGCCGACACCGCCGCCAGCACCCGCGCCGCGGTCGTCACCTCCGCGTCGAACGCCAACCGCTGACGCAGACCCCGACCCTCACTGCCCAGATGCCGCGCCGCCACCACACCCGCCACCTCCAGATCCGCCGCCGGCTCCGCGAGATCAACCACCAGCACCCGATCCGCACCCGCCGCCCCCGCCAGACCCGCCAACGCACCATCGAACGCCAACCGGCCATGGTCGATCACCAGCACCCGCTCACACAGCCGCGCCACATCACCCATGTCATGCGTCGTCAACAGCAACGTCGTGCCATACGCCGCCCGCTCCTCGACGAGGAACTCCCGCAACCGCTGCTTCGACAGCACATCCAGCCCGATCGTCGGCTCATCCAGAATCACCAGCCGGGGGGAGTGCAGCAACGCCGCGGCGATCTCCGCCCGCATCCGCTGCCCCAACGACAGCTGACGCACCGGGACGGACCAGAACTCCGCCATCTCCAACCGCTCCACCAGCTCATCCGTCCGCGCCCGCCGCCGCGCCGCCGGCAGCGCATGAATCGCCGCCAGAATCCGCAACGACTCCCACACCGGAAGGTCCCACCACAGCTGCGACCGCTGCCCGAACACCACCCCGATCTGACGGGCCAGCCGCCGCCGATCCTTCACCGGACGCAACCCACACGTACGCACAGTGCCCGCCGTCGGCACCAGGATCCCCGCCAACATCTTGATCGTCGTCGACTTCCCGGCACCGTTCGCACCGATGTACCCGACCGCCTCACCCGCACCGATCCGCACCGTGAGGTCCTCGACCGCGCTCACCTGCCGGCGCCGCACCCCGTCACGAACAGTGAACCGCCTCGTCAACCCGACCGTCTCCACCACGGTCTCTCCGGTGGCGGCCGGCACCTCCGCCGAGCCCCGCGCCCGCGGCAGCAGACCCTCCGCGCTCAACCGCCACCTCCCTGATAATGCCGAACACCCAGCCGCCAGCACCCCAACGCCACCGACCACGCCCAGACCGCCGCCACCGGAGCACACCAGCCGAGCCACCCCGGCAACCACGCCGGCCCCGGCAATCCCAACAACACCAGCGCCGGGAGATACCCGGTGAACGCCATCGGGACGAAAAACCCGAACACCAGCCGCAACGGCCGGCCCCAGACCGACGCCGGCTGCGTCGCCGCATACCGACCCCCGTACACGAACGCGTTCGTCATCTCCCGACCATCCACCAGAAAGAACTGCAGCCCACCCGCCGCGACGAACAGCGCCGCGAACACCGCCACCCCACTGACCAGCGAACTCACCAGCAACACCACCGCCGCCGGCCGCCAGTCGATGTCACACAGCACCAGCCCGACCACCAACGCGACCAGCCCCACCGACGCCCGCGCCAACCGCCGCAGACTCACCTCACTGGTGATCAGCTGCGCCAGCAGCGGCTGCGGCCGCAGGTAGAACACATCCAACGTGCCCGCCCGCAGATACGTCGGCAGCCGGTCACAATGCCCGAACACCAGATCCGCCAGCGAGAACGCCAGATCAGCCAGACCGAACACCAGCAGCATCTGCCGGAACTCCAACCCACCCAGCCGCGTCGCCGCATGGAACACCACCCACACCTCGGCCAGCTCCACCACCGCCGACAACAACGAACTCACCAGATCCAGGACGAAGTTCGTCCGATACGACAGCTGAGACCGGGCCCGCGACGCCAACACCGCCCCATATGGGCGCAGCCGATCCCGCCACCGGGCAACCGGCTCCACCTCCACCAGCCCCGACACGGGCACAGCAGGCACAGCGGTCGAGGTCACGGCAGACACCGCGGCCAGCGGCTCGACAGCAGGCGGCTCAACCACCCTGAATCTCCAGACGCCGCCGCCCCGCCCGCGTCAGCACCTGACCGGCCCCACCGACAACCACCAGCCAGAAACCCTGCACCGCCAGCAGCAGACACGCACCGGCCACATCCACCCGATCAGCCAGGATCGTCACCGGATACATCAGCATCGACGGACACGGCGTCACCTGCGCCACCAGCTCCAACCACCGCGGAAACAGGCTGATCGGCACGAACAACCCGGCAAGAAACCCCGACATCACCATGTACACCAGCTGCACCCCACGGGTCTCCACCAGCCAGAACCCCGCCGTCGCCACCAGATAGACCGTCGCCGCCGAGATCACCACCGCCATCAGCAGGCTCACCACACCCAACACCACCAGCACCACCGACCGCGGCCACGTCATCCCGACCACCAGCCCACCGATCGCAAGCTGCGGCACCCCCCGCGGAAGAAACGCGAACAACCCCTGCCCGACCTCCACCGTCACCGTCGCGGCCTGCACATCCAACGGCCGCAGAAAATCCACCGCGACCTGACCATCCTTGATCCGCTCCGCGAACTCACTGGCACCCCAGAAGTTCACCGAACCGAGCATCGCCTGCGACAGCCAGATATACGTACTCATCTGCGCGACGTCATACCCACCGACCTCACCACCCGCCGCCCGGACCGCACCGAGCAGCACCGCCACCTTCAACAACCCAAACGTCACATTCGTGACCAGCCCGCTCAACGCGGCCAGCCGATACGTCGACTGACGGCGGAACCCGGCCACCAGAAGCAGCCAGTAAACCCGCACCGTCACCCGCACAAAACCACCAACAATACAGCCCGACCACACAGCCCGACCGCACACTGGCGGACCACCGACGACCAGCTACGACGAATCAGCCGGCCGGACCCCAGAACCCAGAACCGCCAACCCCCGCCCCACCAGATGCCGCATCAGCACCGGATCCCCACCCCGATAACGAGCAAGAAACTCCTCCGCAGACACCACCACCCGCCCCGCCGACTCCAACCCACCGGACCACTCGGCGAACTCAGCCACCCGCGCCGCGAAAACCAGCATGTAGGTCAGATCATCGGCACCGAACAGATCCGACTCGATCACCTCGACCGGCTCCAACACCCCGACCCGAACCCGAACCTCCTCCCACACCTCACGCCGCGCCGTCTGCTCCGCACCCGTCTCACCCCGCTGCACATGACCACCGGGAAGATCCCACCCACGCGCCAGATCCGCCAACACCAAACCACCATCCGCAGCAACCACCACCACACTGACACTCGTCACCGCCGCGAACGGCACCTGCGCCGACGCCCCCAGACACCGCAGCACCACCGGACCCCGACGGCCCGCCCGCCGGCCGGACGTCGGCCGCCGATCCCCACCGCCGGAACTCACTCCGGCGGAGCCAGCGTCGTCAGACAGAACGGATGACCAGCCGGATCGAACAACACCCGCCAACGACCTGCAGGATCCGGCTGCACCGCCGCCGGCACCGCACCCAACCGCACCGCCTCCGCAACCGCAGCCTCAAGATCCACCACCGCGAGATCGAGATGAATCTGCTTCGGCACCCCAGCGTGCGGCCACGTCGGCGCCACATACCCCGGCACCGGAAACGCCACAATCCACAAACCCTCCGCACGCACCCCCACCGCACCCGTCGAACCGGTGAACCCCACCTCCCCACCCAGCATCGCCGCCCAGAAACGCGCCAACAGCCCCTCCGAGCCCTCGGCACAGTCCAACGACACGAAAACCCGCCGCGATACCGCCACGGCGCCGCACACTACCCCGAACCGCCGGCAGCTCCAGCCAGAAACCCGAACTAGCCCACAGACTCAACCAACCGGCGCCGAGCATGCAGCACCGCATCGTGGACAACAACCTCCCCGCCATCCACCACCACCGACCGAGGACACGCCTGCGCCACCAACACCTCCCACTCCACCGGATCCAACAACCCCGCCAGCTCCGCCGCCGCACACAGATCCGCCGCCTCCGGACGGCCAATCCCCAACGCCAGATCGGCCGGATCATGCCCCACCATCAGCAACGAACCCCCCGGCGCCACCACACCACCCAGCCGCGCCACCAACCCAGCCCGCCGATCCGCCGGCACATGCACGAACTGCGCCGACACCAGATCAAACCGGGTCTCAAACCGCGGCACCCGTGCCGGCCGCCCACCCTCACCACCGGAACGCCCAACCGGAGCATCCAACCCCGACCAGGTCATCACATCCGCCCGCATCCACATCACCCGCGCCGCCACCGCCCGCCCCAGATCCACCGCCGCGGCCTTCCCCCGCCGCAACGCCGTCGCCGAGAAATCCACCGCCAGCACCTGCCAGCCACGCTCCGCCAGCCACAACGCGTCCGCGCCCTCACCGCAGCCGGCGTCCAACGCCCGCCCCGGCACCAACCCACCCGCCCGCTCCACCAACTGGCCGTTGGGACGCCCACTCCACACCGTCTCGCGCGACGCGTACCGCTGCTCCCAGCCCTGCTCATCCAACATGCCCCCAGCATCCCGGGCGCCCCGCAACCCCCACCAACCACCCCCACGACCGCCCCGGACCACAGGGAACAAGGCGGCACACCTGCCGCACACGCTCGGTCACCTGGTCCATCCGGTAGAACCGGAGCATGAGCCCGGCCGAGGACACCGCGACGACTCCCACGCCCACCCACGACGAGCCCACAGCCGCCGCGGCCACCGGCCAGCCCGCCCCCGACAACACACCCCCCGCCACCACAACCAACACCGCCACCACCACACCGACCTGCGCGTTCCCCGGCTGCGACCGGCCGATCACCCCCACCGAACGACCCGGACGCCCCCCGGCCTACTGCGACGACTCCAACCACAACCGGCTCGCCGCCTACCGCCGACGCCGCGACCTCGCCCGCCGCGACACCACCACCAGCCCCGACCAGGGCGGCGAACGTCCCACCGCCCACCGCCCCCTGGCCAGCGGCCGGCTGCGCGCCGACGAACTCGCCGCCCAGATCCGCACCCTCACCACCGACCTCACCCGCAACCTCGACGCCTTCGCCCGCGAAATGGCCAGCCTCGGCGACGTCGCCCGCGCCGAAGCCCAGGTCGAAGCCGCCGAAGCCGAAGCCGCCGAACGGGTCGCCGAAGCCGTCGCCCGCGCCGTCCGCGCCGAACAGGCCGCCCGGGCCGAACACAGCGCCCGCGCCGAAGCCGAAGCCGTCGCCGCCGAAGCCGTCGCCGCCCTCGAAGACGCCGAAGCCCGCCTCACCGCCAGCGAAACCGCCGCCGCCACCGCCCACACCGAAGCCGCGGCCGCCCGCACACACGCCGCCACCGCCGTCGCCGAAGCACACGCCACCGCCGAGGCACGCATCCAGGAAACCCGCGACCACGCCGCCGCCGACATCGAACGCGCCCGCGCCGACGCGACCGCCGAGATCACCCGCATCCACGCCGACGCCGAACGCACCCGCACCGAACTCACATCCGAACGCGACCGACTCGCCGCCGCCCTGCACACCGCAGCGCAGACCGCCGAACGCGACGCCGCGAACCTCGCCGAGCTCCGCGCCGACCGAGACCATCTACGGGCCGACCGCGACCGCATCCGCGACGACGCCCGCCGCGAACGCGACGAACTCGCCCGCCTGCACACCGCGGCCAAAACCGAGGCCGAACGTGCCCGCACCACCGCGGCCGAAGAACTCGAACGCGCCCGCGCCGCCGCCACCGAGCAGCTCGAACACCTCCGCGCCGAAGCGGCGGCGCGCCTGCACGCCGAACAGCAGGCCGCCGCCGAACGCCTCGCAGCCCTCGCCGACGCCCGCGCGGAAGCCCGCACCCGGGCGGAACGCGCCGAACGCCAGGTCGACGACCTCACCGCCGAGCTCCGAGCCGCCCGCACCCACCTCGCACACCTCGCCCCACCGCCACGGGCGGGGGAGCCGGGTCCGGCCGAGAGAACCGAGCCGACGACGGAGACCGCCTAGCCGGGCTCAACCCCAGCTCAGCCGGCCAGCCGGCCAGGCGTCGACCCAGGCGAGGCTCAGCCGGCCGCCGGTGCCCGAAGCGTCCGATCGAACAGTGCCAGCGACCGCTCCCAGTGACGCTGCGCCGCCGCCTCGTCGTACACGGCGAAATCCGGCATCGCGAAGCCGTGCAACGCCGGGAGCACCTCGGCCTCGTAGTCGACCTTCGCCTCATCCAACGCGGCCAGCAGCCGCGCATGGTCCGCCTCGGTGTGATGGCTGTCGTCGCGCGCCGCCGCGATGTACAACGCGCCCTGGATCTGCCCGGCCTGGTGATACGGACTCGACGGATCGTCCGTCGCCAGCCCGCCACCGTGGATCGACGCCGCCGCCGCGATCCGCTCGCCAAGCGCCGTCGCCGCGGTGAACGCCAGCCGGCCGCCAATGCAGTACCCGATGATCCCGGCCGGACCGGCCACCGCACCCGGCTCGCTCGCGAGCGCATCGAGCAGCGAACCGAGATCGGCCATCACCGCGGGCGGAGTCGCCCGGGTGAAACGATCACCCATCTTCGCCCGCAGCGACGGATCCGAGAAGTCCGTCGAGACCGAGCCGGTGGTCGCCTCATCCGTCCGGTAGAAGATGTTCGGCACCGCGACCAGATAACCCGAGCCGGACAGCCGCTGCGCCATGCCCAGCACCGTGTCCCGCACACCGAAGGCATCCGGCAGCATGATCACGACCGGTGCCGGGGTTCCGCCGCCTGGCGCGAACAGATAGGTGTCGAGCACGCCGTCCGCTGTCACTACGTCACGCCGGGTAAACGCCATTGTCCGCACCTTCGCCTTCCAGTCATGTCACCTGGCACTCCGGGCCCGGTGGGCGAGCACCGGTAGGTGACCTCGACGTGGCCCACCCACATCACATGACGTCTACCAGGCAGGACGCGGCGATGTGGCAGGCGGGTTCCGCTTTGCGTGCTGACGCCGATCCGGCACGCAGACAAAACGATCAAGTCACTCCGCGCCGTTAGGCGCGGTGTCTGTAGTGAGGTGATCGAAACGGGAGGTTCGATGGGTTCTGGGGCAATCAAGATCAAAAATGGCAGAGCCAGGTCGTCAACACTGTTGATTATCTTGAGGGGAGAAGGAGTGGGATGCCGGTGTCCGGCCCGACCAGCGGAGGTGGGCGGACACCGGCAGACGGTCTCACTCCGGCGGTGAGCCCACCGCGGCCGGTGGCCGGGTACAGGTCACGTCGCCCCTCGGCAACGTCCCGTTCTGCAGATAGCCGTTGACCGCGCCGTCCACGCACCCGCTGCGCCCCGGGTACACCCCATGTACCCGGGCGTCCCGAAGCGTCACCAGGCGGGAGGCGCTCAACACCCGGTGCAGGGCCCGGGCACCCGCGTAGGGCGTGCGGTTGTCCTTCTCGGCGGCGACGACGAGCGCCGGAACCGCGTTCGCGACCCGCGTCGGTGGCTCCACCGGCCGCACCGGCCAGAAGGCACACGGCGTGATGTTCCAGATCGCACCGGCCACATGCCGCTGTGCGCCGGTGTGCCGGCGGACGTCGGCCAGATAGTCATCGGCGATCCGGGGTGCCGGCACGTCACCGCACAGCACCGCCAGCTGCGCGCTCTGGAACGCACTGATCACCGAGCCGCCGGCGTCGGCGCCGGCGCCGTCGCCGGTTCCCGCGTGTGCGTGGGCACCGGGCAGGGCCGGACCATCCGTCGCGAGCCCCTGGAGGAACTCGGTGAGGTAGGGGTTCGTCGCCGGGGCACGGCCGTCCGCGGCGTCCACGAAGGCACGCACGCCCATTGCGAGAACCGCCGCGGCGTCCTCACTGTCATCGATCAGCGAAGCGATGAGCAGCCGAGGGATGTCCGACGCGTCGTAGCGCACACCGTCCACGGTCAACGGCCGGCGTGCGGCGGCCTGGTAGATCCGGTCCACGGCATGCAGCACCTGCGCGGCGGTGCGCCCCAGCGCGAACTGCGCGTCCTGCCCGGCGGCCCAGGCCGCCCACTCCCCCAGCGCCGCCTCGAGCAGATCCCCGCTGCCGCGCAGCACCCGCGGGCTGTACGTCGCCGGATCCACCACACTGTCCAGGACGAACCGGTCCACCCGGTCTGGGAACATCTGCATGTACACGGCCCCGAGGTAGGTGCCGTAGGAGTAGCCCAGGTAGGACGTCGTGGCCGCCCCGAGCGCCGCGCGGACGACGTCCATGTCCCGCGCGGTGTTGCGGGTCGAGGCGAACGGCAGCACATCAGCGTGCGCCGAGCAGCCCGCGGCCGTCGCGGCCTGCTCGGCGGCCACCCGCTCGAAACTGTCCTGGTCGGGCCCGGCGGCACGCAGCCAGTCGGCGCCCAGGGCCGGCCCGCAGTCCAGCGCCGAGCTGCGACCGACGAAGCGGGGATCCATCGCGACCAGGTCGAAGCGGTCCGCCGCCGGGCCGAGCATCGCGCGGATGTCGGCGACGGCGTCCACCGCGCCGCCGCCGGGCCCGCCCAGGTTGACCATGAGCGGACCGCGCCGGTGCGCCTGGTCCACCGCGCGGATCCGGGCCAGCCCCACGGTGATCGTCTGCCCGGTCGGGCGTGCGTAGTCCAGCGGAACGCTGACGTCGGCGCACTGCGCACCGACGTTGTCCAGATAGCCGCCGACCGCGTCGTTCGGGCCGATCTGGCACTCATGCCAGCGCACCGGCTGGCTTTCGAAGGGTGCGAGCAGGGGATTCCCACTTGCCACGGGAAGGGCCGCGGCCGACGCACCGGCGCGTGGCACGACGAGTGACGCTGCGCCGACGAGCATCGCCGCGCCCAGCGCGGTACCGCGCGCGGGTAGCCGCCCGCGGCCGCGCCGCGCGCCGCCACGATGCCTGCCGAGGGGTTGTCTGCCAGGTTGTCGTCTGGTGGCCGACCGGATGTCGGAAGTGTGGAGTCTCATCGCCAGTCAGGATCACGGTGGACGGTTCCGCCGCCGTGATCCCGGGAAACCAGGCGTTTCTACGATCAGCCCGACATGGGTCGGGACCTCAAGATCATTTCTGCCCACCCGGGGGCGTCAACACTGTTGACTATCTTGTTCTGATCCCCTGTTCCACAGGTCAGCGGCGCAGGAGGTGGTCGGCGCAGGCCGCCGCGACAGGCAGCAGCCGGGCCGCGAGCGGCCCGACGTCGGCGGCCGTGATCCGGCTGGCCGGGCCCGACACGGAAAGCGCGGCGGGCGCCCGGCCGGACAGGTCCGTCAGCGGGAAGGCCACACAGCGCACACCGGCCTCCTCCTCGCCGTCGTCTGTCGCGTAGCCCCGTTGTCGGATGGCAGCGAGCTCGGCGCGCAGTGCCGACGGTTCGGTGATCGTGGTCGCGGTGCGCCGCGGCAGGCCGCTGCGCTCGAGCAGCGCCCGCAGTGCCGGCTCCGGCAGGAACGCCAGCATCGCCTTGCCCACCCCGGTGCTGTGCGCCGGCGC
Source organism: Frankia sp. CcI49 (assembly GCF_001983215.1). NCBI lineage: Bacteria > Bacillati > Actinomycetota > Actinomycetes > Frankiales > Frankiaceae > Frankia > Frankia sp. CcI49. Next base: position 35,942 of record NZ_MOWP01000018.1, on the reverse strand, counting down.
CCGGTTGCCGATCTCGGTGAACATGCGCAGCCGGCGCGGCGAGGCGGCCTGCGCCACATAGACCACCTGGTCGGCTTCCAGGACCGCGAGGTTGGCCGTCTCCCCCGACACCGCCACGGCCTCGCCGAGGAACGGCTCGGCGCCGGCGGCGAGCAGCCGTTGCGCCGCGTTGCCCAACCCGATCAGCCGGGCACCGGGCGCGTAGCGGCGATCGGCGTCCTGCCGCACCCAGCCGCGTTCGTGCAGCGCCCGCAGCAGCCGGTGGACGGTCGGCTGCGGCAGGCCGGTGGCACGGGCGAGGTCGGTGAGCCCGGCGCCGTCGCCGGCCGCGGCCAGCAGCTCGACCAGCGCCAGCGCACGGTCGACGGACTGCACCGAGCCCGCCGGCCGTTCCGGCGCGGGCGGCGGGCTCGGTGCGCCGTCCGCTGGTGGGCCCACCGGCGGATCGGCCGCCGGCGAGGTCATGGCATGCGCTGGTAGGCGGGCACGGTCAGGAAGTCGGCGAAGTCGTCGGCGAGGGCGACCTCGACGAACAGGTCCCGCGCCCGGGCGAAGCCGTCGGCGTCGTAGCTCTCCCCCAGTGCCGCCCGCAGCACCTCGAGCTCCTCGGCGACGACCCGTTCGACCAGCTCACGGGTCACCGGGACGTCGGCGACACCGCTGTCCCCCACCAGCACGACACCGTTGTGCAGCCACTGCCAGATCTGCGAGCGGGAGATCTCCGCGGTGGCCGCGTCCTCCATCAGGTTGAAGATCGCCACCGCTCCGGAGCCGGCGAGCCAGGCGCGCAGGTACTGCAGGGCGACGCTGACGTTGTTGCGCAGCCCGGCGAGCGTCGGGGAACCCGGGGTCGTGGTCAGGTCGATCAGGGCGGCGGCGTCGACGGTGACGTCCTCGCGGGTGCGGCTGATCTGGTTGGGCCGGTCACCGAGCACACCGTCGAACACCTCCCGGCACACCGGCACCAGGTCGGGGTGGGCGACCCAGGAGCCGTCGAAGCCGATACCGGCCTCGCGGGTCTTGTCCTCGCGGACCTTGGCCAGCGCGGTGGCGTTGACAGCCGGGTCGCGCCGGCTGGGGATGAACGCGGCCATCCCGCCGATGGCGTGCGCGCCGCGGCGGTGGCAGGTGCGCACGAGCAGCTCGGCGTAGGCGGTCATGAACGGCGCGGCCATCGTGACGGCGTTGCGGTCGGGCAGCGTGAACGCCTCCCCCCGGTCACGGAACTTCTTGATGATGCTGAACAGGTAGTCCCAGCGGCCGGCGTTCAGCCCGGCACAGTGCTCCCGCAGCTCGTAGAGGATCTCCTCCATCTCGAACGCGGCGAGGATCGTCTCGATCAGCACCGTGCCGCGGATCGCGCCGCGGGGGAAGCCGAGCGCATCCTCGGTGTGGGTGAAGATGTCGTTCCACAGCCGTGCCTCGAGGTGGCTTTCGGTCTTCGGCAGGTAGTAGTAGGGCCCGGAGCCGGCGTCGAGCTGACGGCGGCCGCAGTGCACCGCGTAGAGGGCGAAGTCGACGATCGCACCGGCGACCGGTTCGCCGTCCACCAGCAGGTGTTTCTCGTCGAGGTGCCAGCCGCGGGGCCGCACGACGATCGTGGTGGTGGTCGTGCTCGCCCCGGTGGCCCCGGTCGGGCTGGTGGTGGCGGTGGCGGCGAGGGTGTAGGCCCTGCCCTCCGGGCTGGTGAAGCTGATGGTGCCGGCGAGGGCGTCCCGCAGGTTGAGCTGCCCGCTGATCATGTTCTCCCACAGCGGGGTGTTGGCGTCCTCGAAGTCGGCCAGCCAGACCTTCGCGCCGGAGTTCAGCGCGTTGATCGTCATCTTGCGGTCCGTCGGCCCGGTGATCTCGACCCGGCGGTCGACCAGGCCTGGCGCCGGTGGCGCGACCTGCCACTGCCCCAGGCGGATGCCGCTGGTCTCGGGCAGGAAGTCCGGGTCCGCGCCGGTGGAAAGCTCCCGTTGCCGCGCCGCTCGGCGGGCGAGCAGGTCGCCGCGGGTCGCGCCGAACCGGCGGTGCAGGTCGGCGACGAGGGTGAGCGCCTCCGGAGTGAGGATCTGCTCCGCGCCCGGCACCTGCGGCCGGACGATCTCGACTCCGGGCGGGGTGTTCGGACCGGCCATCGCGGTTCTCCTTCACGGATCGGGGACGTCCACGCGGATCGGGTGACGAGCCTGGAGTTCCACCAGCTGGAACATCCACTTCGTATGACGGAATCCTATCCGCGGCCGCGGGTGGGCGACGGACTGGCGCCACCCGGTGCCCGCACCTGGCACCGGTCCGGCCAGCTGACCGCACAGCCTGACAAAGGCCCCGGACGGCCTGACAAAGGCCCAGGTCAGCGCGGTGGCGGTGGGCGCGGTGGGCCGGTTGACTTGGCTGCGACGGGCCGCCGCGCGCGGCCCGCGCCCGCCACCGTCGCCGCCGCCGAAGGAGACGTTCCCGTGCCCGAGTCCCCAACCCGCGTCGCGATCGTCACCGGAGCCGCCCGTGGCATCGGCGCCGCCATCGCGCAGCGCCTGGCCGGCGACGGCCTGGCGGTGGCCGTGCTCGACCTGGAGGAGTCCGCGACGAAGAGCACCGTCGAGGCGATCGTCGCCGCGGGCGGGAGGGCGATCGGCCTCGGCGCCGACGTAGCCGACGCGGTCGCGGTCGACGCGGCGGTCGCCCGGGTCGCGGCCGAGCTGGGCGCGCCGACCGTGCTGGTCAACAACGCCGGCATCACCCGCGACAACATGCTGTTCAAGATGACCGAGGTCGACTGGGACTCGGTCATGGGCGTGCACCTGCGCGGCTCGTTCCTCATGTCACGCGCCGCCCAGAAGTACATGGTGGACGCGAGGTGGGGCCGGATCGTGAACCTGTCCAGCATCTCGGCGCTGGGCAACCGTGGGCAGGCGAACTACGCGGCCGCCAAGGCCGGCCTGCAGGGCTTCACCAAGACGCTGGCGATCGAGCTGGGCAAGTTCGGCATCACCGTGAACTGTGTCGCGCCCGGTTTCATCGTCAGTGACATGACCCGCGCGACCGCCCAGCGCATGGGGGTGGGCTGGGAGGAGTACGTGGCCGCGGCGACGGCGGCGATCCCGGTCGGGCGCCCCGGCCAGGTCGACGACATCGCCAACGCGGTGTCGTTCTTCGTCGGTGCGGCCGCGAGCTTCGTCTCCGGGCAGATCCTCTACGTCGCCGGCGGCCCGAAGGCCTGACCGCGGACCCGCCGCGGCGCCAGGCCCGGCAGGCGTTTGGTGCCGGCCGCGCGTTCCCCCTTCTCCCCCGTCCGCCAGGATGGACATAACGACCCCGGGATTCCGTCCCGGCGGGACGCGGGCGAATGTCGGGCGGGCGGCGGCGGGGAGCGGGAGTGATCGTGCGGAGGCGGACGGCGTGAACCATGAGCAGGATCCCGACCGCCTGTCCGGCCCATCCGCTGGTCACACCGCGGACCGCGCGCACAGTGCACCTCACGAACACAGTGCACCTCACGAACACGGAGCGGACCACGACCACGACCACGGGGTGGGCGCGCTGCGGGACCTCCTCGCCGGCGCGCTGGCCCGCCCCGTCTCCCTCGTGCGGGCCCGGCCCAAGCGCCGGCTGCCCGCCCCCGGCACGGGCGAGGCCCCGTCCGGACGGGTCGTGGCCTGCCACGTCTACGCCGACGGCCGCCGGGTGCCCGACGGCTCGAACCTGCTCACCGCGGCCCGCATCGCCCGCCGCCACCACGGCGCGTTCGCCTGGGTGGGGCTGTTCGAGCCCAGCGCCACCGAGCTCACCTCGATCGCGGAGCTCTACGGCCTGCCCGCGCTCGCGGTGGAGGACGCCATCGTCGCGCACCAGCGCCCCAAGATCGAACTGTACGGCAGCACGCTGTTCATGGTTCTCAAGACCGCCAGCTACGTGGAGCACGAGGAGCTCGCCGAGGACACCGAGGTCGTCGTCACCGGCGAGGTGATGGTCTTCATCGGCCCGGACTTCGTCGTGACCGTGCGGCACGGCAACCACGGTGCCCTCGAGCAGCTGCGCGCCAACCTGGAGGGGCAGCCCGCGATGCTGCGCCACGGGCCGTCCGCGGTGCTGCACGGGGTGTGCGACGGGATCGTCGACAACTACCTGGCGCTGGTGGAACGTCTCGACGCCGACGTCGACGCCGTCGAGGCGCTGGTGTTCGAACGCTCCGCCCGGGCCCCGGTGGAGAAGCTCTACCAGCTCAAGCGCGAGCTGCTGGAGTTCAAGCACGCCGTCACCCCGCTCAACGGGCCGCTGCGCATGCTGTCGGACACCGCCCTGCCGATGATCGACCCGCATGTGCGCGACCATTTCCGGGACGTGTTCGACCACCTCGTCCAGGTGACCCAGCGGGTCGCCCACCTCGACGAGCTGCTGTCCTCGATCCTGCAGGCGACGCTGACGCAGGTGACCATCGCCCAGAACGAGGACATGCGCAAGATCAGCGCCTGGGTCGCCATCGGCGCCGTCCCGACCGCCATCGCCGGCATCTACGGGATGAACTTCGAGCACATGCCGGAGCTGCGCGAGGTCTGGGGCTACCCGGCGGTCCTCACGCTGATGGCTGTCATCTGTCTGTCCCTCTACCGGGCGTTCCGCCGCAACGGCTGGCTCTGAAACCTGGGGTGTCCGAACCCTGGTGTGTCCCTGGATGTGGCGGGCATGCCTAGCGGGGAGCAACGCAGCAGGCGCAGGAGCAGCAGGCGCCGACCAGTGGCGCGAGGGAGTGGTGCCATGGCGCGCACGGCGTCACCGGTGGGCCCGGCGAGACCACTGGACCCCGGTACGGAGCAGATCCAGGCCGATCCCGCGGTGGCCGATCTGCTGGGCGTCCTGCGCCRGCACCTGGCGATGGACGTCGCGTTCCTCGGCCGGCTCGACGAGCAGTGCCTGCTCCTGCAGGTCTTCGACGGTGACCCGGCCGCCTTCGGGCTCGCGCCGGGCAGCACCGTCCGCCGCCACGCCGCGCTCTATCCCACCGCGCTCGCGCACGACGCCCCGATCGTCATCCCGGACACCCAGGCCGACCGGCGCACCGCCCAGGCACCGATCGTGCAGGGGCTCGGCATCGGCTCGTACGCGGCGGCGCTGGTCTACGACAACGACGACGAGGTCTACGGGCTCGTCGGCTGCCTCGGGCGGCAGCCGCGGCAGCACCTGCGGCCCCGGGACGGGCAGTTCGTCGACCTGCTGGCGGCGTTCCTGCGCGACGCGGTGATCGATCTGCGCCGGGTGTGGGAGTCCCGCAGCCACCTCTCCCGGATCATCAGCGACCTGATCGACGACGGCGGGCCCCAGATCGTGTTCCAGCCGGTGGTCAGCCTCGCCGACGGCAGCATCGCCGGGGTCGAGGCGCTGTCCCGGTTCCCCGACTCGCACCGTGACCCGGAAGGCTGGTTCAAGGTCGCCGCCCAGGTGGGCCTGGGCACCGAGCTGGAGCTGGCGGCGATCCGCCACGCGCTCACCGCGCTGCCGGGCCTGCCGCCCTCGGTGGCGCTGTCACTGAACGCCGCACCGGCGACGATCGCCTCCGGCCTGCTGGGGCTGCTCCGGTCGTTCGGGGCCTGCGACCGGGTCATCGTGGAGATCACCGAGCACGAGTACTTCAGCACCGACCCGGTGGTCATGCGCGACATCCAGGCGCTGCGCTCGCTGGGCACCCGCATCGCGGTGGACGACACCGGCACCGGCTACGCCGGGCTCGAGCAGCTCATCCAGCTGCGCCCCGAGATCGTCAAACTGGACTATCTGATCACCCACCTGATGGACGTCGACCCCGCGCGGCGTGCCGTCGCGGCCGCCATCGTGAGTGTCGCCCGGGAGATCGGCGGCCAGGTCATCGCGGAGGGCATCGAGTCCACCGCCGAGCTGCGGACGGCCACCGAGATCGGTATCGGCTTCGGCCAGGGCTACCTGCTCGGCCGCCCGGCCCGCACCCTGCGCGCCGCCTGCTCCCCCACCCCAGGCCTGTTCCGCCCGGGCCCGGCGCCGGCGCGCTGAAGGTGCGCGCTCCGGGATCCGAAGCGTCGCGGGCCAGCACGGGTGCGAGTCCGGCGTGGGGTGCGGGCCTAGCGCGGGATGCCGCCGGGCAGCTCCATCATCCGGTGGAGCAGGCTGGCCAGGAAGACCGTGTGCTGGTGCAGCAGGGCGCGGTCGAGCTTGTCGAGGTTGCCGCCCGGGGCGACCTGCAGCAGGTACGCCGGGCCGGTGATCATCGCGATGGTGGGGATGCCCAGCCGGTAGGCGAAGGTGCCCTCCCCGTACAGGCCGTTCTGGAAGGGCTTCTGGATACCGGCGCGGGCCAGGCCGCTGGTGCGGACCTCGTCCTGCGCCAGGGTGCGCAGCGTGTCGCTGTTGCCGACGGCGACCGCGACCGGTTCGGTGCGCCCGGTCGCCCGGTAGGGGCCGGTGCCGCCCTGGTCGTCCCAGCCGAGGGTGCCCAGGTGCTCGGCGACGAGCGCCATCTCCACCCCGGCGGTGATCTCGGGGTGGGCCCGCAGCCAGGCATCGGGTTTGACGGTGGCGCCGTCGGCGGTCATGTGGTTCGGCGAGAACATGAACAGCAGGTCACGGGACCGCGTGGCGGCCGGGAATCGGCTGAAGTACTCGGCGAGCGCGCACAGCGCGGGTCCGCCGTTCTCCTCGACGGCGTTCTGCCCGTCGGTGTGGGTCGCGACGAGGACGGTGCCCGCACGGGTGCCGGGCGGTCCGGCGCCCGGCAGCCGGGCGAGCAGGTAGTCCACCGTGGTCTCGCGCCGGTCCGCCGTGAGCACGAGTGTGGCCCGGGCGGGGCCGCGGGCCAGCAGCGCGCGCAGCCGGGCGCCGGACTCCCGGTCCAGCCGCAGGGCCGGCAGCCCGGCGTGCTCCTGCTGGTGCGGGGTGTACTGGCCGGCGGCCAGCGCCGGGCTCTGACCAGAGATCTCGATCATGGCGACGGCGCCGTGGGCACGGGCGGTGGCCAGGTCGGGGGCCGGTGGCACCCCCAGCCAGACGCGGGAGTAGTCCTCCTGCGCGAACTCGGCGCGGGCGGTGGGGGGATGCACCGCGTAGGCGAGATCGGTGAGCACCGAGGCGCGCAGCCGGGCGATCGGTGCGTCGACGACGACCACCGCCCCGGTGAGCGGCCCCGCCGCACCGCCACCGCCACCAGCTCCGGCAGAGGCACCAGCATCCGCGGAGTCGCCGGCGGCGGCCTGGTAGGCCGCCTCGTCACCGGGGCCCAGGTCGACCACCGGGCCGGTCACTCCGGCCGGCCCGGTCTCACCGGAGCACGGCCGGTAGGAGGCGACCGGAAGCGTCCAGGCGGTTCCGCCGGCATCCGTCACCTGCAGTGACCATCGCCCGGCCAGCCACTGCGCCAGCCGGGTCGGATGACGGGTCACGGTGAGGCCGTAGCCGCGCAGCTGACGCTCGAGGTCGTCGATGTGGCCGCGGTGCGCGGCCGACCCGGTGTGCCGGGGCCCCACCGCGGTCATCCGGTCGACCCAGCTCCACAGCGTGTCGGCGTCGACGAGGTCCTGCGCGGTGACCGGCCCCGGCGCGCCGGTGGCGAACGGCCGCCGCACCGCGTCCGCGCCTGTCACGGCACGCCCGCCGGCGCCGGCGGCACCGTCCGCGGCGCCGGACCCGTCACAGCCGGCGGCCAGGGTTCCCGCGACGGCGGTGAACGCGCCGGACGCCGTCAGTCGCAGGGTCGTGTCCAGAAAGCGCCGGCGGCTCGTCGCCGGCGGTTCCTCGCCTGCCGTCACGACCTGATCGTGACACGAGCGACCATGCGGCGTCGCCAGGACGGCACCGCGAGTGGTCAGGAGGGCGGGTGGGGCACGGCCGGGCGCATGAGGTCACCAACCGTGGCGCGGACCATGACGCCGAGGTCCTCGTCGCCGACCCCGGCGAACACCTCGCTGCCGAGCAGGAAGCCTCCGACGATCGCGCCGAGGGCGCAGGCCAGCCGGACCCGCCGCTCGATCGGCACCTCGTCGTTGGACAGGATCCGCAGGAGGCGCTCCTGCAGATCGGAGTGGCTGCCGCCCTGGCCGTGGTGGTCGGGCAACCGCTCGATCGCGTGGTGGTTGCGCATGTGGAACAGGAACAGCGTCCGGTTGGCGAGCATGGCGCCGACGATCAGGTCCAGCGCCGCCGGCCACCGGTCGGGGCTGGCGAGGTCGGCCTCCAGGTCCTCGAAGCCGGCCCGCCCCAGCTCGTGCAACCGCAGGTGCAGCGCCAGCAGGATGTCGTCCTTGCTGGCGAAGTGGTAGTACAGCGCGGCCTTGGTGATGTTCAGCCGCTGCGCGATCTCACGCAGCGACACCGCCTCGTAGCCGGAGTGCGTGAACAGCTCGAGAGCGACGTCGAGGATCCGTTCCCGGGTGCTCTTCTCCCCTGCTGCCGGCGCGGGGGGTCTGGGCATGATCCCAACCTACTTGACGCGGCGACCTGATGTTGCTTACCTTGCGGCAAGTAAGTTTCATCTTACCTGTCGGCAAGTTATTGACGAGTCGGGGGCGACCCACGTGGACCAGACGATGATCGAGGCCACCGGCCTCACGAAACGCTACGGCGACACCCAGGCCCTGGCCGGGGTCGACCTGCACGTCCCCGCGGGGACGATCCTCGGCGTGCTCGGCCCGAACGGGGCGGGCAAGAGCACCGCGGTGCGCATCCTGACCACGCTGGCCCGTCCGGACACCGGCCGGGCCAGCGTGGCCGGGTTCGATGTGGTGGCCCAGGCGGGCGAGGTGCGGCGCCGCATCGGGGTCACCGCCCAGGACGCCACCCTCGACGAGGCGCTGACCGGCCGGCAGAACCTGCGGATGATCGCCGAGCTCAGCGGCCTGCGCTCGCGGGCCGCCGCCGACCGCGCCGGCGAGCTTCTGGCGCGGTTCGAGCTGACCGACGCCGCCGACCGCGTGCTCAGGGGCTACTCGGGCGGCATGCGCCGCCGCCTCGACCTGGCCGCGAGCCTGGTGGCGCGACCGGCCGTGCTGTTCCTCGACGAGCCGACCACCGGCCTGGACCCGGCCAGCCGGGCGCGGATGTGGGAGGTCGTGCGCGACCTGGTGGCCGCGGGCACCACGATCCTGCTGACGACGCAGTACCTGGAGGAGGCCGACGCGCTCGCCGACCACATCGTCGTGATCGACCACGGGCGGGTCGTCGCCCGCGGCACCGCCGACGAGCTCAAGACCACGATCGGCGGCCACCGCCTGGAGATCACCCTCTCCGCCGCCCATGCCGGCGCGGCGGCGGCGCTGCGCCCCCTCGTCGAGGGCCGCGTCGACATCGACGAGGGCGGGCGGCGGCTGCGCGCGGCGGTGCGCGGCGGCTCGGGCGTGGCGACCGCGGTCATCCGGGCCCTGGACGGCGTCGGGGCACTGGTCGATGACGTCGTCGTGCACGCACCGTCCCTCGACGACGTGTTCTTCGCGCTCACCGGCACCCCGGACGCCGCCTCCGAGCGCGGTTCGAACGGCCGTCCCGGCAACCATCCCGACAGCCGTCCCGACGACGTCCGCACCACGAGCCCGGTAGGAGTGGCCTGATGTCCGAGCTCACGATCACCACGGGCGGCCCGGTGGGGGCCCTCGCCGCGCCGGCGCGGACCGGCGCCGTCAGCCGGGCGGTGCGCAATGTCGTCGTGCTCACCCGACGCAACCTGGTGCACATCGCCCGCGAGCCGCTGCAGCTGTCCGACATCACCGTGCAGCCGGTGCTGTTCACCCTGCTGTTCGTCTACGTCCTCGGCGGCGGGGTGAGCGTCACCGGCGGCGACTACAAGGACTTCGCGATCCCCGGGCTGGTCGCGCTCAACCTCACCACCTCGGCGATGGGCACCGCGGTCGGGCTGAGCAACGACCTGCGCACCGGCGCGGTCAACCGGTTCCGGACCCTGCCGATGTGGCGGGCCGCCGTCCTGGTCAGCCGTTCGCTGTCGGACGTGCTCGCGGCCGCGGTCTGCATGTCGATCGTGCTGCTGACGGGCCTGGCGATCGGCTGGCGGCCGGAGACCTCGGTGGCCGGGTTCGTCGGCGCGCTCGCGATCCCGTTGCTGTTCAGCTACGCGCTGGCCTGGGGCACGGCCTGCCTGGGCATGGTCAGCGAGGGGCCGGAGAGCGCTCAGTCGATCGCGCTGGTGCTGCTGTTCCCGCTGGCGATCGTGTCGAACGCGATGGTGCCGACCGCGGGCATGCCGGGCGTGGTGCGGGCGATCGCCGAATGGAACCCGGTCAGCGCGGTGACCGCGGCGGCCCGGGACCTGTTCGGCAACCCGAACCCGTCCGCGGCCTCCCACGCCTGGCCCATGCAGCATCCGGTCCTGGCCGCGGTGCTCTGGTCGGTGGCCATCGTCGCGGTGTGCGCGCCGCTGGCGGTCGCCCTCTACCGGCGTCGCACCACCGACTGACACTCGCACCACCGACCGACGACGCTCCGGGGCGGACGGGGGCGACAGAGATCGATTTGGCGTCAACTTCGGGTTGACGCCAAATCGATCGTCAACCTAGAGTTGACGCCATGACAGACATCGACCCGACCACCCTCAGTAACAGCGTCCGCCTCGACGACCTGATCGCCGCGATCAAGAAGACCCACGCCGACGCCCTCCAGCAGCTGTCCGGTGCCGTGCTGGTCGCCGACCACCTCGGCGACGTGGCCGACCATCTGATCGGCCACTTCGTCGACCAGGCCCGCCGTTCCGGCGCCTCCTGGACGGAGATCGGCCGCAGCATGGGCGTCACCAAGCAGGCCGCGCAGAAGCGGTTCGTCCCCAAGGAGCCCGGCGAGCCGGAAAGCCTCGACCCGGCACAGGGCTTCGGCCGCTACACCCAGCGGGCCCGCAACGCCGTGGTCGCCGCGCAGAACGAGGCGCGGGCCGCCGGCAACGCCGAGATCGCCGCGGAGCATCTGCTGCTCGGCCTGCTCGCCGACCCCGCCGGGCTCGGCGCCGCGACGATCGTCGCCCAGGGCGCCCCCCTCGCCGCCGTGCGCGAGGCCGCGACCGCGATCCTGCCACCGCCCGTCGCGCAGGTACCCGACCTCATCCCCTTCGACGGGCGCGCGAAGAAGGCGCTCGAGCTGACCTTCCGCGAGGCGCTGCGGCTGGATCACAACTACGTCGGCACCGAGCACATCCTGCTCGCGCTGCTGGAGCTGGAGGACGGCACCGGGCCCCTGGCGTCACTGGGCGTCACCAAGCCGGGCGCGGAGGCCCACCTCCGCCGGCTGCTCGCCCTCGCCGCCCTCGGCACGACCGCCACCGCCGCCGCCGCACCGGATCCCACGCCGGAGGCACGGCCCTGAGGGGGCCGTCGCCAACACGCGGCATAGCGAACATTTAAACAAGCTGAATAGTCGAACAGGTCTCACCACTACTCTCCGTGCTCGTCGGGGTTCAAGAGTGACACCCACCAGTACGGAGGCGCGCAGATGCCAAGTCGACAGCGGCGGATCGGAACCTGGGCGGTGGTGCTGGCCGCAGCCGGCACGGTGGCACTGCCCGCGGCGGCGAGCGCGGCGCCCACCACCGCCGAGCTGCCCGGGGCGGAGTACGCGTTCGCGCCCCCGTCGTACGCGGCCCGGGCCTGGGGGCACAACACCTTCGGGCAGCTGGGTAACGGCACCACCGGCGCGGCCAGCTTCAGCCCCGTGCCGGTCACCGACCTCACCGGCCTCGACGACGTCCGCGCCATCGCGGGCGGCGCCGGCTCCGGGTTCGCGCTCAACGGCGACGGGACGGTCTGGGCCTGGGGCCTCAACAACGTCGGCCAGCTCGGCAACGGCACCGTCATCAACAGCAACGTGCCCGTCCAGGTCGCCGGCCTGACCGACATCCGCGCCATCGCCGCCGGGAGCAACGGCAACGGCTACGCGCTGCGCAGCGACGGCACCGTCTGGGCCTGGGGCGACAACTCCGCCGGTCAGCTCGGCATCAACCAGGCCATCGCCAGCAGCACTGTCCCCGTCCAGGTGCTGGGCCTGACCGGCATCCGCGCCATCGCCTCGGACGGCGGCGCGGCCTACGCGCTGCGCCGTGACGGGAGCGTGTGGGCCTGGGGCCTCAACACCTTCGGCCAGCTCGGCGTCGGCACCACCACACCCAGCCCGCTGCCGATCCAGCTCCTCGGCCTCAGCGGCATCCGGGCCATCGCCGCCCGCGACAACAGCGCGTATGCCCTGCGCAGCGACGGCACCGTCTGGGCCTGGGGCGAGAACGGCGTCGGCCAGCTCGGCAACGGCACCAACGCCACCAGCCTGGTGCCCACGCCCGTCCTCAACCTGACCAAGATCCGCCGCATCGCCGCCGGCGTCGACAGCGCCTACGCCCTGGACGAGACGGGAACCGTCTGGGCCTGGGGCGGCAACACCGTCGGCCAGCTCGGCAACGGCTCCAACGCCCCCAGCTCGCTGCCCATCCCCGTCACCGGGCAGACCGGCCTCGTCGGCGCCGTCGCCATCGCCGCCGGCGCCAACAGCGTCTACGCCCTGCGCTGGGACGGCACCGCCTTCGCCTGGGGCAACAACGGCCTCGGCCAGCTCGGCAACGGCAACCCCGCCGTGCCCAGCAGCACCACTCCGCTGCCGATCCCGGGCCTGCAGGACGTCCGGGCCATCGCGGGCGGCCTCTTCGACGGCTACGCCATCGTCGGCGCCGGGTTCTAGCCCACCGCCGACCACAGCCGCACAGGTCGCCTGCGCGCACAGCCGGCGGGGCCGAGGTGGCCCGGGACGTCACCTCGGCCCCGGTTCCGGCCGTCGACACGCGGCATAGCGAACATTTAAACAAGCTGGATGACTGAACAGGTCACGCGACTACTGTCCGTGTCCGCCGGGTGCTCATAGTGACGCCCGCCGGCACGGAGGAGCGGAGATGCCCAGTCAACAGCGGCGAATCGGAACATGGGCGGTGGTGCTGGCCGCAGCCGGCGCGGTGGCACTGCCCACCGCCGCCAGCGCAGCACCCAAGCCGGACGGCCCCTCCGCCGAGGCGGAGTACGCGTTCGCGCCACCGACCTACACGGCCCGCGCCTGGGGCCTCAACGACGCCGGCCAGCTCGGCAACGGCACCACCAGCCCCACTCCCAGCTTCAGCCCCGTACCGGTCACCGACCTCACCGGCCTCGACGACGTCCGCGCCATCGCGGGCGGCTACGGCGCCGGGTACGCGCTCCACAGCGACGGCACCGTCTGGGCCTGGGGCCTCAACACCCTCGGCCAGCTCGGCAACGGCACCGTCATCAACAGCAACGTGCCCGTCCAGGTCGCCGGCCTGACCGACATCCGCGCCATCGCCGCCGGAACCGACGGCAACGGCTACGCGCTGCGCAGCGACGGCACCGTCTGGGCCTGGGGCGCCAACACCCTCGGCCAGCTCGGCAACGGCCAGCCCATCGCCAGCAGCACGATCCCCGTCCAGGTCGTCGGCCTGACCGGCATCCGTGCCATCGCCGCCGACGGCAGCACCGCCTACGCGCTGCGCCGCGACGGGAGCGTGTGGGCCTGGGGCGCCAACGGCGCCGGCCAGCTCGGCAACGGCCAGCCCATCGCCAGCAGCCCACTGCCGATCCAGATCGTCGGCCTCAGCGACATCCGCGCGATCACCGCCCGCAACGCCAGCGCCTACGCACTGCGCCGCGACGGCACCGTCTGGGCGTGGGGTGACAACCCGTCGGGCGAGCTCGGCAACGGCACCCTCACCCCCAGCCTGACACCCGGGCCCGTCCTCAACCTGACCAAGATCCGCCGCATCGCCGCCGGCGCCGGCGTCGCCTACGCCCTGGACGAGAACGGCACCGTCTGGGCCTGGGGCGCCAACGCCGTCGGCCAGCTCGGCAACGGCACCCTCACCCCCAGCCTGCTCCCGGTCCCCGTCACCGGGGAGACCGGCCTCGTCGGCGCCGTCGCCATCGCCGCCGGCGCCAGCACCGTCTACGCCCTGCGCTGGGACGGCACCGCCTTCGCCTGGGGCGTCAACAACGTCGGCCAGCTCGGCAACGGCAACCCCTCGGTGCCCCAGAGCTCCGTGCCGCTCCCGATCCCCGGCCTGGGCGACGTCCGGGCCATCTCGGGTGGCCTCTTCGACGGCTACGCCATCGTCAGCAGCGGGTTCTAGGACACGAACAGGCACGACCGGAACACAACCGCGCAGTAGCACCACATCAGCCGGCGCGGCCGAGGTGACCCGGGACGTCACCTCGGCCGCGGCCGTGTTCCCCCACCGTCAGCCCGACCGACCCGACCGACAGTCGTCACAGCCCCCCGAGTAGAGCACGCCGCGGGGTGGAGCGCGACTCGGTCACGGGCGCCCCGCAGGGCCGTCACCGCCGTGGATGTCAGTCGTGAACGGTGCTGATCACGGTGTCCAGGCCGACGCGGCGGATGGCGGTGCGGACCTCACCGATGTAGAGCACGCCCGTCGAATCGACGGCTACCCGCGCCGGGCTGGCCAGCCGGGCCGCGGTGGCGGGACCACCGTCCCCGTCGGAGCCGTACTCGCCGGTGCCCGCCACCGTGGTGATCACACCGCGGATGTCGACCCGGCGCACCCGGTACGCGGACGGCTCGGGGAAGAAAAGGTTCCCCACCGGGTCCAGCGCCAGCGACGACGGACCGCTGGCCAGCATCAGCCCGGCGGCCGTCGCCGGCCCGCCGTCACCGGCGAACCCCGCGGGCCCGCCGCCGGCCAGCGTGCGCACCGGTTCGTCCGGTTCGAGCATCTGAACCCGGCCAGCGGAGTAGTCGACGACGTACAGCCGCCCGTCGCGGGCCTCGACATCGCCGATGCTCTGCCCCACGACCCGCACCGGCGGCTGGCCCGGTGACGGTTCGACGTCCCCGCCCGCCTGCTCGGTGCGCCCGACCAGATGAAGCACACCGGCCTGGTCGAGCCGGAAGAGCCGGCCAGCCCCGGCGAGATACAGCGTGCCGTCGGTGTCGACGGCGATCGGGCCGGACGCGAGCGACAGCGAGACCTCGGTGGCCCGCGCGCCGTCGGCGGCCACCCGCTCACCCCCACCGGCCACGGTGGTGATCACACCGTCCGGGCCGATCCGGCGGATTCGCCCGTTGCCGCTGTCGGCGAGGAACACCGAGCCGTCGGCAGCGACAGCCACGTCACTCACGCCCCGCAGCCGGGCCGCGGTCGCCGGCCCGCCGTCCCCGATGGAACCGGCCACACCCGTGCCCGCGACGGCGGACAGCGTTCCGTCGAGGTCCAGCCGCAGCACCCGCAGACCGGCCCGGTCCACGACGTAGAACCCCCCGCCCTTCGCCGCGGGCCCGGTTGCCCAGGCCCGGACCTCGTCCAGCCGCAGCGGAAGGACTGGTGCGGACGGAGCCGGGCCCGGGTCGGTGCCGGTCGCGACGGGCGGCGGCTCGGAGCCCGTGCCGCGGGTGACGACCAGCCCGACCACGCCCACCGTCGCGAGCACGACGGCCGCGACCATCGCGGTCACCGCCAGCACCCGGCCACGGCCGCGGCGGGCGGCGCGGCCGCCCCGCGGGGCGTAGCGCGTCCCCTCGAACAGGTTGCGCGGCTCCGGTCGCTCCGGCCGCGCAGGCCCGGGCTGGTCCGGGTGTGCCGACCGTGGCCCCGGCGCCGCAGGCACGGGCCCGGGCGCTTCCGCGGTCGGGGATGGTCCGGGCGGCGGGGACGCGGAGGCGCCCGCCCCGGCGGGCTCGACCGGGGCACGCGGCGGGGCGAACCGCGTGACGGGGCCGAGCCGGGCCTGCGCCGTGGACCGTGCCGATTCGGTGAGGGCGAGCACCAGGCCCGAGCGGGCCTGCCAGTCCGGCCCGAAGACCTCGGTCGCGGCGGCGCTGATCGCCCGGGCGAACGCGGCCGCGTCCGGCGGACGCCGCGCCGGATCCTTCGCCAACGCCCGCAGGATGACGTCACAGACCGCCGGTGGCACCCCGGGGGGTACCGGCGGATCCACCTCACACTGATGACGCAGCAGCTCGGGCACCGACAGCCCCGCGTCGAACACCGGCCGGCCCGACACCAGCTCGTAGAGCACGACGCCGAGCGCGTAGAGGTCCGCCGCCGGCCCGACCCGCCCGCCGGTGATCTGCTCCGGTGCCATGTACCGCGGGGTGCCGGCTGCCTGGCTGACGGTTCCGGGCGCGCCGTCGAGGATCCGGCCGATCCCGAAGTCGGTGATCCTGGGCTGCCCGGCCGCGGTGAACAGGATGTTGTCCGGCTTGATGTCGCGGTGCAGAACGCCGTGGGCGTGGGCGTGGGCCAGCCCGTCGGCGACCGCCGCGCCCAYGGCCAGCGTCGCCTCGGCGGACAGCCGGTGCCGGTGCTGGGCCAGGGTGCCGCCCCCCAGCATCTCCATGATCAGCAGGCACAGGTCGTCGAGCACGACATAGTCGTGGATCCGCACGATGTGTGGATGGTCCAGGCGGCTCAGGATCCGGGCCTCGTCGCGGAACTCGGCCGCCGACGCCGCCGGCACCACCTTGATCGCGACCGCGCGGTCGAGGTCGAGGTGATGCCCGGCGAGGACCAGGCCGAACGATCCGGCGCCGAGCTGCTCACCGAGGGTGTAGCGGGGCAGCGCCCGGGCGATGCGGGCCCGGTCGACGGCAGGCATGACCCGTCCGCCCTACCGGACCCGCAGGGCGCGGGCCCGGCCGTCGACGGCGTCGGTGACGTAGAGGATCCCGGTCCCGTCCAGGTCCAGCCCGCCCGGGTAGACCAGTTCGGCCTCGACCGCCGGGCCGCCGTTGCCGGAGTACTGGGCCACGCCCGTGCCGGCGATCGTGGTGATGATCCCGTCGGGGGTGATCCGCCGCACCCGGCTGTTGGCCGGGTCGGACAGGTAGATCGTGCCGGTCGGGTCCACCGCGACGTCGGCGCCGACCGTGCTGATCTTCGCGCGGGTCGCCGGCCCGCCGTCACCGGAGAAGCCGGCGTCACCGGTGCCGGCGACGGTGCTGATCCGCCCCGCGGGGTCGATCCGGCGCAGCCGGAAGTTGTCCTGGTCGACCAGGTAGATGCTGCCGTCGGGGCCGCGGGCGAGCGCGCACGGATAGCTCAGCGTCGCCGCGGTCGCCGGGCCCCCGTCACCGTCGCCGTCACCGCCGTCGCCGGGGCCGACCAGGGTGTCGCCGTCCGCGCCGGTGCCCGCGACGGTGGTGATGATCCCGTCCAGGCCGATGCGCCGGATCCGCTGGTTCGTCCCGTCCGCGACCAGCAGGCTGCCGTCGTCGTCCAGCAGCAGGCTGTTCGGGTTGTTCAGCTTGGCGTCCACCGCCGGCAGCCCGTCCCCCGCGAAGATCAGTCCGTCCTCGCTCACCTCACCGGCGAAGCCGCTGTCGCTCTGGCCGGCGATGGTGGTGATGATCCCGTTGGTCCCCACCCGGCGGATGCGGTGGTTGCCGTTGTCCGCGATGAACAGGGTGCCGTCCGGGGCCACCACGACACCGGACGGCTCCTGGAGCGAGGCGCTCGTCGCCGGGCCGCCGTCGCCGTCGAAGCCGGCCGTGCCGTTGCCGGCGACGGTGCTGATCCGGCCGGTGCGGTCGATCCGGCGGATCCGGTTGTTCTCGGTGTCCGCGACGTAGATGACCCCGCGCGCGCTGTCGATGGTCAGGTCCCGGGCGGAGTCGAACTCGGCCTGGGTGGCCGGTCCGCCGTCGCCGGAGAACCCGTCCGAGCCGGCCCCGAACACCGCCGCGATCGCACCCGCGGCCAGCGTCGGCTGCCAGGCCGGTGGCGGGGTGGCCGGCGGCGGTGTCGCCGGTTCCGGCTGGCCCCACACGGCCCAGCCGACACCGCCGCCGGCGGCCAGGCCCAGCACCAGGGCGAGCACCGTCAGCGCCGCCGGCACCCCGGCGCGGGCCTGGGACCGGGTTCTGGTGGTGGTCCGGGACCCGCCGCCCGTCGACGCCGCACCCACGTCCACACCCGCACCGCCGCTGCCGGCACGGTTGACGCCGGTGGCCCTCGCGCGCCCGGCGGCCCGCCGGGCGCTGGCCGGCCGCCGCGTCGTCACCTCGCGGATGTCCGCCGCGAGGTGGATCGGGAGCCCGGCCCGGTCCAGCCAGTGCCGCCCGAACACCGCCGTCGCGGCCTGGGCGAGATCGTAGGCGAACGCGTGCGCGCTGGGATAGCGCAGCTCCGGCCGCTTGGCCAGGCAGCGCATGAGCACCGCGCCCAGTTCGGCCGGCACACCCGGGGGCGGCGGCGGGGTCACGTCGGTGTGATGGCGCAGCAGCACCGGCAGCGCCAGCGCGGGTGGTGCCAGCCGGGTGCCGGTGAACAGCTCGTAGAGCACGACACCGAGCGCGTACAGGTCGGTGGCCGGCCCGAGCCGGTCGCCGGTGATCTGCTCCGGTGCCATGTAGCGCGGTGTGCCCACCACCCGGCTGGCGGTGGAGGCCGAGCCTTCGAGCACCTTCGAGATGCCGAAGTCGGTGATCTTCGGCTGGCCGTCGTCGGTGAACAGGATGTTCGCCGGCTTGATGTCGCGGTGCACCACCCCGTGGTCGTGGGCGTGGGCCAGCGCGTCGGCGACGGCCAGCGCCACCGCGCAGGCCGCCTCGGGCGCCAGCGCGCGGTGCGCGAGGGTGCCCCCGGAGAGCATCTCCATCACCAGCAGGCACAGGTCCCCGCGCATGACGTAGTCGTAGGTCCGCACGATGTGGGGATGATCCAGCCGGCTCAGCAGGCGCGCCTCGGTCCGGAACTCCGCGGCCGCGCCGGCGTCCGGGCTGGTCAGCACCTTGATCGCGACGCGGCGGTCGAGCTCGGAGTGGTAGCCGGCGAGGACGAGGCCGAACGCGCCCGATCCCAGCTCCGCGCCGATCGCGTAACCCGGCAGCGCCGCGGCCACCCGGCCACGGTCGACGACTGGCACCCCAGCCTCCCGTCCTCGTCCTCGAATGCCCGTGCTCGGTGTGTGCGCGGCGCTGGTCAGCGCCGCACGCTGGTCAGCGTTCGGTTCCGGTCAGCCCGCGCCGGTCAGGTCCACCCGCAGCACCAGGTTGCGGCGCCGATCGGAGACCACCAGATCCCCGGACGGGTCCAGCGCGACCTGCCCGTCCGGGCTCAGCGCGGCCGGGTCCACACCCTCGACCCGGCCCGGGCGGGCCGTGCCCGCGACCGTCGTGATCACCCCGGCGGCGTCGACCCGGCGGACCCGCCGGTTGGTGCGGTCGGTGATGTAGATGGTGCCGGTCGCGTCGACCGTGACCCCGCGCGGGGACCGCAACGTCGCCTTCGTCGCCGGCCCGCCGTCGCCGGACAGGCCCGGGCGCCCGTTGCCGGCCACCGTCTCGATCCTTCCGTCCAGGCCGATGCGGCGGATCCGGTTGTTGCTGGTGTCGGCGATGTAGAGCCGGCCGAACCGGTCCAGGGCCACCGCGAGCGGGAAGGCCAGTAGCGCCCTGGACGCCGGACCGCCGTCGCCGAACGAGCCCTCCCCGTCCTGGCCGGCCAGCGTGGTGATGATCCCGTCGGAGCCGACCCGGCGGATCCGGTTGTTGGCGGTGTCGGCGATGAAGACCGTGCCGTTGCCGTCGACGGCGACACCGCCGGGGTACCACAGCGCCGCCGCGGTCGCCGGACCACCGTCGCCCGAGAAGGAGTGCTCCCCGTTGCCGGCCACGGTCGTGATGATCCCGGCCGCGTCCACCCGGCGGATCCGCTGGTTGAAGGTGTCGGCGATGAGCAGGCCGCCGTCACGGTCCAGCGTCACCGCGGACGGCTGGTACAGCTGCGCGTCGACGGCCGGCCCGCCGTCGCCGGCGAAGCCCTTCACGCCGGTCCCGGCGACGGTCACGATCGTGCCGTCCGGTGCGATGCGCCGGACCCGGTTGTTCCCGGAGTCGGCGACGTACACGTTGCCCGCCCGGTCGGCGACCAGGCCGAACGGCGCATTGACCGACGCCGCCGCGGCGGGCCCGCCGTCACCGCCGTAGCCGGCTGTGCCCGTGCCCGCCACCGTCGTCACCGCGTACGGCGGCGGCGAGGGCAGCGGCGGATCCGGCGCTGCCGGCGCGGCCGTTCCCGGACCGCTGGGCGGCCTGGTCGCGGTCGCCTCGACCACGGTCTGCCCCCCACGCTCGGACAGCGGGATCGTGAGCGCGGCCGCGACACCGGCGACGGTCACCGCGGCCGCGGTGAGGATCGCGACCCGCCGGGTCCAGGACTGCCCCCGCAGGTCGCCGTCGATGTCGGCACCGGAACCGGCGGCGCCCGAATCACCGCGGCCGGCCATCGCCACCGCGTCTGCCGACGGGGCGGGTCCTGATCCGCGAGGCCCACGTGCGGGGGAATCCCCCACCCCCGGCGGCGGCCCGGCCGGATCACCGCCCGGTGCGACCAGCGCCACCGCGGGCGGCGCGGCACCGAGCGGATGTGGCCCGGTCCCCAGCCGGGTGGTGCGCTGCGCCGGATCCGGCTCAGCCGGGATCTGGCTGGCTGGAGCCGGGCTCGCCCGGTCGAGGCCGTCGGCGGGCCGCGAGCCGCGCAGGCCCGTGCTGACCAGCAGCCGGACGTCCGCGTGGTCCATCCAGTCCGGGCCGTACGCCGCCTGGGCGGCCAGGCCCAGGTCCACCGCGAACTGCCCGGCACCCCGGTGGCGCTGCCCCGGGTCCTTGGCCAGCGCCCGCGCCAGCACCGCCGCCACCGGTGGCGCCACCCCCGCCGCCGGCGGCGCCGGCACCTCGCAGTGGTGCAGGAACAGCTCCGGCACGGTCAGCCCGGCACCGAAGGGCGGGGCACCGGTCAGCAGCTCGTAGAGGGTGGCGGYGAGCGCGTAGACGTCGGTGGCCGGCACCAGCCGCCCGCCGGTGATCTGCTCGGGGGCCATGTACTGGGCCGTGCCGACGATCCGTCCGGTGGCCAGCGGAGTTCCGTCGACGAGGCCGACCACCCCCACGTCGGTGAGCACCGGCCGGCCGTCGGCGGTGAAGAGGATGTTCGCCGGCTTCACGTCGCGGTGCAGGACCCCGGCGGCGTGCGCGTGCATCAGCCCGTCCGCGACCGCCACCGCGACCGCGCAGGCCGCCGGCGGGGTCAGGCTCTGGCGGGCCAGGGTGCCGCCGGGCAGCAGCTCGCTGACCAGCAGGCGCAGCCCGTCGGCCAGCACGATGTCCAGCAGCCGGCACAGGTGCGGATGGGCGAGCCGGGTCAGGATCCGCGCGTCGGAGGCCGGATCGGCCTCGGCCGGCGGCGCCGGCGGCTGCCCGGCGGTCGGGTGCGCCGTACCCGGATGTGCCGTGCCCAGATGTGCGGTGGCCGGGTCGGGCCCCGCGGCGGGGCCGGTGCCCGCGGGCAGCTCCAGATCAAGGATCCGGACCGCCACATCCCGGATGTCCTCATCCAACGCCGGCCTCGGGAGCCCCGCGGGGACGTCCCCCGACGCGGCGGACCCCGGTGGTGCGGCGGACGTCCGCCGCGCGGCGAGCACCAGGCCGAAGGCACCCGCGCCCAGCTCCCGACCGAGGTCGTAGCCCGGCAGCGCCGCGGCCACCCGGGCCCGATCCATGATCGGCACTGACCGACCTCCCGGTTGCCGTCTCGCGGCACGATCCGACCGAGCTGGTCGCGATCGCCCCTCGCTGCCCGATATCTACCCTCCGGTGTGGTGCCGGATGCTAGCGCAGCGGGTCGCACAACGGTCCGCTGGCGGGCATGATCGGACGGGTGCGGGTGGACATCGAACGCAGTGGCGGTGTCGCCGGGCTGATCCGGCGCGCCGACGTCGACACCACCGACCTCGACGCGGGGGTGGCCCGCCAGGCCGAGGCGGCCCTCACGGCCCTCGCCGGCGACCGGCAGGCGCCACCTCAGGCACCGGGGTCGCAGCGCCCCGACGCCTTCCAGTACACGTTCCGGTTCCGCGACGGCGCCGGGCTCGACCAGACGGTCGTCGTGGGTGAGTCCCGGCTGCCGGCGGCGTTGCGTCCCCTGACCGAGCAGATCACCGCCCGCCGCCCCCGCGCCTGATGTAACCGCACCGATTCCATCAGGGCGAGTGATCCCGAAAGGGCGGGCCCGCGGAGAGCCGTGTCGACGGCATGCGAACCCCACCCGCACAGCCACCCACCCGTGGATCCGGCGCCATCCGGCGGCACCGGCAATTCGCCTGGAGATGGGCAAATGGGGCAGAGGTGCGCCTGGCGACCCGAAAGCAAGAAGGATTTTGGTCGTCGGAACGACAAAAATCCTTCATTATTGCGACTCGCCGAACCGGACTCTGCGCTCTGCGTCCTTTCATCGCCCCTGATGCGAATTACTTACGGCACCCGCCGAGCAGGCAGCCGCCCGTTCGGCGGGCGGCCGTGCCGGGCACACCACAGGTGACGCCAGCGGCCCCCTGAGTGGCCGGCGACCACCGACGGACGGGGGCCTGCAGGACATGTGCCGACTTCTGGGGCTCACCAGCGCCCCCGACCGGGCCCGCGCGACCTTCTGGCTGCTCGACGCTCCCGACAGTCTGGACGTGCAGAGCCACCGCAACCCCGACGGCACCGGCCTGGGGGTCTTCGCCGCCGACGGGACGCCCGACGTCTTCCGTCAGCCGCTCGCCGCCTGGGAGGATCACGACTTCGCCGCGCAGGCGCGGCACCGGACGTCCACGACGTTCGTGGCGCACGTCCGACATGCCTCGACCGGGCGGCGGACCACGGCGAACACCCATCCGTTCTGCCAGCAGGGACGCCTGTTCGCCCACAACGGGGTCATCGAGGGGCTGGACCGGCTGGAATCCCGGCTCGGGTCGGCGGCGATGCGCACCGTCGCCGGGGACACCGACTCCGAGCGGTTCTTCGCCCTGATCACCGCCGAGATCACGAACGCCGGTGGTGACATCGGGCGCGGCATCACCGCGGCGGCCCGCTGGGTGGCCGCGAACCTCCCCGTCTACAGCATCAACCTGGTGCTCACCACACCGCGGGAGCTGTGGGCGCTGCGCTATCCCGACACCAACACCCTGTTCCTGCTGCGCCGCGGAGCCGGTGGGCATCACGGTGGCCGGCCCCTCGACCACGTTGACGCCGCCGGCACCACCCGGGTCCGCTCCAGCGACCTGGCGACCGTCGCCTCCGCGGTGGTGGCCAGCGAGCCGATGGACGAACATCCCGACTGGCGGGCGCTGCGCCCCGGTGAGCTGCTCCGGGTGCTGCCCGGCCGGATCACGACGACCCGGATCGCGCTGCCCGACCCGCCGGCGCACCCGCTCACCCTCGCCGACCTGCGCCCCGAGGCGGCCGCGTCCCAGACGGCCGGCCGGCGGGCCGAGGGGGCGGACACCGCCTCCCAGGCGGGGACCCGATAGGCGACCGACAGGCCGCCGGTCGGTCGCGCGGGCGGAGCGGCGACGGCGATCGCGACGGCGATGGCGATGGCGATGGCGATGGCGATGCAGCGGAGCCAGCGGCGCGATGGGGCCAGCGGTGTGGTGCGACGGGGCCGCGGGCCGGCCGGGGGATCTAGACCGCGGGGAGGTCGGCCAGCAGCGGAGCCAGCACCTTCCCGGCGTGCGCGATCGCCTCGTCGTCGACGTCGAGATGGGTGACGATGCGGACCTTGGCCGGGCCCGCGGCGCCGACGAGCACCCCGCCGGCCGCCGCCTGGGCCGCGAACGCACCGGCGTCCGGGACGTCGAGGAGCACCATGTTCGTCTCGGTGCGCTCCGGGTCGACCCGCCCGGGGGCCGCGGCCGCCAGCGTCGCCGCCAGGTCGCCGGCGCGGCGGTGGTCGTCGGCGAGGCGCGCCACGTGGTGGCGCAGCGCGTACAGGCCCGCGGCGGCGAGCACGCCGGCCTGGCGCATCCCCCCGCCGAGGCGCTTGCGCCACTCCCGGGCCCGTTCGACGTGGTCGGTGTCGCCGACGACGAGCGATCCCACCGGCGCCCCCAGGCCCTTGGACAGGCACACCGACAGCGTCGAGAACATCTCCCCGAGGCGGCGCGGTGGGATGTCCTGGGCGACCGCGGCGTTCCACAGCCGGGCGCCGTCGCAGTGCAGCGCCACCCCGGCGGCGGACGTGATGGCGCGCACCGCGTCCAGGCGTTCCAGCGGCCACACCAGCCCGCCGTCGCGGGCCCGGGTGTTCTCCACCGCCAGCACGCTGGTGCGCACCATGTTGTAGGTGCCCCCGCCCGGGAAGGCCCGCAGCTGCGCCTCGACGGCGGCCAGCTCCAGGGTGTCGGCGAGCCCGGTGAGGGTGCGGGTCTGCACGCCGCCGAGGGCGGCGAGCCCACCCAGCTCGTAGGTCACGATGTGGGCCTCGGTGTCCGCGATGATCTCCGTGCCGACCGGGGCGCCGGCGCGCAGCGCGCAGAAGTTGCCCATCGTGCCGCTCGGGACGAACAGGGCCGCCTCGTGCCCGAGCAGCCCGGCGGCGTGCTCCTCCAACTCCCGCACGGTCGGGTCCTCGCGGTAGACGTCGTCACCGACCTCGGCCTCGGCCATCGCCCGGCGCATGCCGGGGGTGGGACGGGTCACGGTGTCACTGCGCAGATCGACGCTCACGGTCTCCGACGCTAGCGTCCGCCGCGCGGCCCCGCGACGGCACCTGCCCCGGCCCGGCCCGATCTGTCGGGCCGGGCCAGGGCAGGCTCAGTGCAGGGTCAGGGCGGGGCCGGGGCGGGGGCGGTCAGGCCGGGGTGACTCCGGGGTGGCGGTCCTCGACCACGTAGCTGGCCCGGGTCGAGATCGGCGCGCCCGCGGTGGCCACGTAGGGCACCACCCGGAAGTCGCTGCGCCACCGCTGCTCGGTGACGTTCACCCGGACGTAGCCGCGCTGGGTGTTCACGAACCTGATGTGCGGGTTCGCGTCCAGCAGGGTCTGCGCCGAGGCGGGCAGGTCGGCGCCGTTGCCGCCGGTGGTGATGGAGGTGCCGACGAACTCGCTGCCCACGGTCGGCGAGTTGACGTCGGCGTAGTCCAGGCGCAGGTCCGCCGCGTAGTTCTGGTGCCGGTCCCCGGTGATGACGACAAGGTTGCGGACCTTGCGCCGGCGCGCCTCGGCGAGCAGGTTGTCACGTTCGGCGACGTAGCCGTCCCACGGGTCGTAGTAGACGTTGACGACCTCGCTGGGGTCGAGGTCCGTCTGCACCATGGGAACCTGGTTGCCGATGATCTGCCAGCGGGCCTTCGAACGGCCGAAGCCGTCGTAGAGCCACCTGCGCTGCCGGTCGCCGAGCAGGCTGCGGTCGGCGGCGAACCGGTCGGCGCAGGTGGAGCCGCTGCCGTCACCGCAGGGCTGGTCGTCGCGGTACTGCCGGGTGTCGAGCATCGCGATGTCCGCGAGGCGGCCGAAGCTCAGCTTGCGGAACAGCTGGACGTCCGCGCCGTGGGGCAGCTGGGCGCTGCGCAGCGGCATGTTCTCGTACATCGCCTGGAACGCCGCCGCCCGGCGCAGCCGGAAGACCGCCGGGTCCTGGTCGGGCTCGGTGTCGGCCTGCGAGATCTCGTCGGCCCAGTTGTTCTCGACCTCGTGGTCGTCGATCGTCTGGATCCACGGGAAGTTGGCGTGCGCCTTCATCAGCGACGCGTCCGACTTGTACAGCGCGTACTGGGCGCGGTAGCGCGGCAGATCGAACGTCTCGGTGTCGAACGGCGCGCCGAGGGTGAGGCCACGGACGTTGCTTGTGAAACCGGTTTCGTAGATGTAGTCCCCGAGGTGGACCACGAAGTCGAGGTCCTCGGCCGCCATGTGCTCGTAGGCGGTGTAGAAACCGACCTGCCACTGCTGGCAGGAGGCGAACGCGAAGTTCAGCTCCCGCGGGTTGGCACCCGGCGCCGGCGCGGTCCTCGTCCGGCCGACCGGCGAGATCTCGTCACCCGCCCGGAAACGGAAGTAGTAGGTGCGGCCCGGCTCGAGCCCCCGGATCTCCGGGTGCGCCGAATGCCCCAGCTGCGGGGTCGCGACCACGCTTCCGCGCTTCACGATGGAACGGAACTTCTCGTCGCGGGCCACCTCGTACTCCACCCGCACCGGCACTGCGGGCATGCCGCCCGCACCGTCGGCGGCGAGTGGTTCTGGAGCAAGCCGCGTCCACAGCACGACACCGTCCGAAGTGGGCTCGCCCGAGCCCACACCGAGACCGAACGGGTTCCTACCCGGCAGCGGGTAGGGGTAGGACGAGGACGCCGAGGCGACCCCGGTACCCAGCAGCACCGCGGCTGCACCCGCACCACCCAACGCGACAAAACCGCGCCGAGAAGCGGAGAAAGAAGATACCACGCCAATCCTCCCTGTCCGGACGATGTCCGGCAGCGATGTCTGGTTCTGGTGGTTTCACCGGGCGATCATGCTGGCGAACACAGGTGACGCCGTCGCCTCACCCCGACGGCCGGCCGATGAACGTCAGGAAACCGCGGGAATCCGCATCCGACTGGAGACGCGGCCGGCGACCGGCCGGCAGGTTATCTTTCGGGAAACTCCCGGAAATTCGTGCCGGCCGGTGCCGGCGCTGCGGCGGCCGCGACTTTCCTGGCGACCGGCAGCCGGTAGCCGGCCGAATCCGGTGTGGTTCTTTCGGCCCGGTGCTCTCGTCGCCCGGTGACCGTGCCCGCCCGCCCGGCGACCGACCGGCGACCGACCGGCTGCTCACCGGCGACGAGCCGGCCAGCCCTGCCGGTGCCACCTCTCCCACGGACCCCAGCCTCGCGCGGATCCGTCTGGGTGCGCGAACGATCTCGTGACGTGGCCCTCCACACGGGGCGCACCGGAGCTGGTCGTCCGTGTGAGCACCACCACCCGACCCGGACCGCCGGTGCGGACCGGTTGCCCGGCGGCGCTCACACCGACTGGCGCCCGCACCGCGCCGCCGGCCACGCCCGCCCGCCCGCCCGCCAGCGGCGGGTGTGCCGCGACGCACCCGCCGGGACGGATTTTTCCTTCGCACCATCCAGGAATTTCCTGCCGGAAAAGGTAAGCCTCACCGCGGCGACCATCCTGTTAACCTCGCCGCTACCGTGTGACCCACGCGCGAAATCGGCGCGACATAAGGTCTCCGACGATTTCGGCCTCCTGGTTGCCGCGAACACCAGCCCCCGTCGGGTATTTCACAGCCGCCGAAAGTGCCGGTGACCGTTATGGAAGTCAGGTTCTGCGACACCACTCTGCGTGACGGGGAGCAGACCCCGGGAGTCGCCTTCACCGCCGAGGAGAAGGTCGCGATCGCCGTCGCGCTCGACGCCGCCGGCGTACACCAGATCGAGGCGGGGATCCCCGCCATGGGCCCGGGCGAGATCGAGGTGCTGCGCCGCGTCGTGGGCGCCGTCGAGCGTGCCGGGGTGGTCGCCTGGTGCCGGGCCGATCAGCGCGACCTCGACGCGGCCGTCGCCAGCGGCGTCAGTGCCGTCCATGTGACCATCCCCGCCTCCGACCTGCATCTACGGGTCAAGCTGGGCAAGACCCGAGCGTGGGCCAGGGAGCGGATCACCGCCTGCGTGCGTGACGCCACCGACCGGGGGCTGCTGGTCAGCGTCGGCTTCGAGGACGCCTCCCGCGCCGACGACGCCTTCGTCACCGATCTGGCCGGGGAGCTGCGCGGCCTGGGCGTGACCCGGTTCCGCTGGGCCGACACCGTCGGCGTGGCCAACCCGATCGCCCTGCACACCCGGCTGCGAGCCCTGGTCGAGGCGGTCCCGGGGCCCTGGGAGATCCACGCCCATGACGACTTCGGGCTGGCCACCGCGAACACCATCGCCGCCGTGCAGGCCGGGTTCACCTGGGTGAGCACCACCGTCACGGGCCTCGGTGAGCGCGCCGGCAACGCGCCGATCGAGGAGGTCGCGATGGCGCTGCGGCACCTGCTCGAGCTCCCCGTCGAGCTGGACACCGCGGCGTTCCGCCCGCTGGCCCGCCTGGTCGCCGGCGCCGCGCGCCGCCCGCTGCCCGCGGGGAAGGCCGTCGTCGGGGACGAGGTGTTCGACCACGAGTCCGGCATCCACGTGCACGGTGTGCTGCGCGCGCCGGCGACCTACGAGCCGTTCGACCCTGCGGAGGTCGGGGCGTCACGCCGGCTGGTGCTGGGCAAGCACAGCGGACGGGCGGCCGTGCGCCACCTGATGGACCGCCACGGCATCGACGCCCCCGACGAGGACCTCGAGCCCATCGTCGGACTCGTCCGGGCACACGCCACCACCCACAAGCAGCCGCTCAGCGGCGACGACCTGCGTGCGCTGGTCCGCCGGGTGGCGACCGGACGCACCTCTCCCCCCGCGGCCCCGCGCGGCTGACGGCCCGCGGGGCGGACGGCCGGCCATCCGCCCCGCGCCGCGGCCGAGGGAGCGGCGCGGGTTCCGGTTCAGGGTCCGGGACGGAAGGTGGCGGTCACCTGCCGGACCAGCTGCTCGTGCTGCGGCCACTGGTCCTCGGGCACCCGCCAGCGCAGCGCGTAGCCGTGGCCGTTGCGCACGACGGCGACGTCCACGGTGCGCACCGTCCGGCCACCCGACGTCGAGGTGAACTCCCAGATCGCGGCGGAGGTGCCGGCGGCACCGTCCGCCGGGCGGATCGACACCCGCTGGTAGCCGGGGCTGGTCCGTGCCACCGAGGCCTCCAGCTCCTGCCAGGCACCGATCGCGGACGGGCCGGCGGTGGGCCGAACCTCCACCAGCAGCTCCGGGAAGCCCTCGGCGGCGGTGAACGTCTCCTTCGTCGGTGCGCGGCCGGCGGAGCGCCAGCCCGCCGGCACCGCGACCGACCAGCCGGCCACGCCGCTGCGCGACGTCAGGCCGGCCGGTGCCGGCACCGGGTCGGTCGAGCTCGGGATCACGGTTCCGACCTGGTCCAACGGGACGGCACCACCCGGCCCGGCCGGAGCCGTCGGCGTCACCGTCGCCCCGGTCGTCGCCGACGCGGACGCCGGCGGTGACGCCGAAGACCGGCCCGGTGTCGTCGTGCCGGAGCCCGCGCCGGTGGCGGAGTCGGTGCCGGCGCGTCCGCCGAGAGTGGCTGCGGTGCCGGGCGTGGCGGCGGTGGGCCCGGCCGTTCCATCCGGCCCGCTGGTGAGCACCACGCCGAGGCCGGCCAGTCCGCCGGCCAGAAGCACCACGAGGACGACCACCAGCACCACGGAACGACGGCTCCGTCGGCCCGCCGCCGGCCGTGCACCGGCCACCGCGGGCCCACCAGACCCACCAGGGCCACCAGACCCACCAGGGCCGACAAGGCCGCCGGACGACCGGCCCGCGCCGGCTTCGGGGGGCTCGCTCGGCGTCGCGGGCCCGCGGTGTTCCACCGGCCCACCGGGCGCCGAGTGCCCGCGGTCCCCGGCAGGCTCGGCGGCCCGGTGGGCGGCCGAGGGCCCGCTGGGCGCGGCCGCCTCGCGATGCTCGGCCGGGACGTCCCGCTCCCGGTCCGGCGCGGGCTGGCGGGCCGACGCCGGGTCCGGCCCCGGATCGACGTCGGCATGCGCCGACGCGTCGAACTCCCTGGTCGGATAGGGCTCGCTGGCCGCGATCTGGCGCAGCATCGCCCGGGCCTGCGCCAGCGACGGCCGCCGGTCGGGGTCCGGGTCGAGCAGCTGCGCCAGGACCGGGCCCAGCGGGCCCGCATGCGGGCAGGGACGGCGCCGGTCCTCGACGATGGCCGCGAGGGTCGCCAGCGCGCCCTCGCCGGCGTACGGCGGCTCGCCCTCGACGGCGGAGAACAGGGTGGCGCCCAGGCCCCACACATCGCCGGGCGCGGCCACCCGCGCGCCGCGGGCCCGCTCGGGCGGAATGTAGGCCGGCGAACCCACCACGATGCCGGTGCTGGTCAGCGCCGGGTCGCCCTCGCTCACCGCGATGCCGAAGTCGGTGAGCCGAGGCTGCCCGTCCGGGGTGACCAGGACGTTGCCCGGCTTGACGTCGCGATGCACGACCCCGGACCGGTGCGCCGCCTCCAGCGCGTAGGCCAGGCTCACGCCCATCCGCGCAACCGTCGCCGGGGTGAGCCGGCCCGACTCGCGGATGATCTCGGCCAGGGACCGGCCCTCGACCAGCTCCATGACGATCCAGGGCGAGCCGTCGGCCTCGATGACGTCGTAGACGGCGACCAGGCCCGGATGGCGCAGCCGCGCCGCGACCCGCGCCTCGCGCAGCACCCGCTCCCGGCTGACGGCCCGCTCGCGGGTGGCGTCACCGTCGCCCTCCACGGCCGGCGGCGGCAGCCGGACCTGTTTGATCGCGACCGGGCGGCGCAGCAGCGTGTCCTCACCCGCACGGACGATTCCCGCCCCGCCGCTGCCCAGGATCGACCCGAGCCGGTACCTGCCGGCGAGCAGGCGACGCCGGTCCGCCGACGGGTCGTTCGACGTTGTGGGCTCCGCCTTCTCCGGCACCTCGGAATTCTCCCCTACAACCCGCCTCAGGGCCCCGAAACCGGGGCGACACGCCCACGACTCATACCACCGCGCTCCGGTCTCGACACGCCGACGCGCCCCACCGCGGGGCAACCCGGACCGGCGGCGGGCCCGCGAGGCTCGCCAGCACTGCCGGGCCGGCCAGTCCGTACGGTCGACACAAGGGGCGAATGTCGACGGCTTCCCGGCTTCACGACGACACACCGCGGGGTCCGATGGCATCCGCGAATRCGGAACATTTTCCTGCCACAGCCAGAAACTGCGGCAGGCAACCTACCATCGCAGAGTGGATGCGGATCTGTCCCCCTGCGCGGCACCAACCGGCTTCCCGCGCTCGCGACGAAACGGCGGTCGGTGAATGGCGCACACCTGCGCGGAGGTCTCGGACGAGACGCGGACCTGGCTGGAGCGGGTCGAGAAGATCAGCGCCACACTCGCCGAGAATCGCGCGCAGGCCGAGGCTGATCGCACCACCTCGCCAGCTGTCATCGACGCGCTGCGCGCGCAGGACTTCCACCGGATGTGGGTGTCACGCGCACTGGGCGGCGGCGGAGTGAGCCTGCGCACCGGCACCGCCGTGCTGCAGGCGATCGCGCGCGTGGACCCGTCCGCGGCCTGGCAGATGGGCGTCCAGGGCGCGATCGGGCGGCTGTCGGACTATCTGCCCGACAAGGTCTCCTGCCGACTGTTCTGCGGCAGCCGCGGGCTGGTCGTCGGCGGGGTCAACCCCACCGGTGCGGCGGTGCGGGTACCGGGCGGCTACCGGGTCAGCGGCCGCTGGGCGTTCGCCAGCGGCGCCACCCACGCCAGCTGGCTCGTCTGCACCGCCACCCTCGCCGACGGGCCGGGAGCCGGGCCGGCGCCGATACGGATGCTGTGCGTGCCGAGCAGCGCAGTCACCTTCGTCGACGACTGGCATTCCCTGGGCCTGCGCGGAACGGGAAGCGGGAGTTTCATCGTGGACAATGTCGTCGTCCCCGAAAGCCATGCGGTGGACGGTTCGCTGCTGCGCCGCCCGCCGAGCCCGCGCCGCTCCCGCGGTTATGCGATCGCCTACTACGACTTCGCGCCGTTCACCACCGCGGCGACCACCGTCGGCATCGCCCAGCAGGCCCTGGCCGTGTTCCGCGAGCTGGCCGCCCGCACCGTTCCGGCGCGCTCGACGGAGGCGCTGGCCGAGCGGGCCACCGTGCATGCGGCCTTCGCCCGCGCCACCGCCCTGGTCCGGGCGGCCGAGCTCGTCCTCGCGGACGCCGCCGACCAGGTCACCGCCTGCGGTGAGCACGGCGGGGAGGAGCTGTCCGCCGTCGTTCGCCTCGCCGCCGCCGCCGTCGCGGAGAACTGTGTGCAGGCCGTGACCATGGTGCACACCGCCGCGGGCGCGGCCGCGCTGCGCTCCGGAGACGCCCTCGACCGCTGCTTCCGCGACGTGCACACCGCGGCCCGCCACATCACGCTCGCCACGACCAACTTCGAGATGGTCGGCGCGCACCTGTTCGGCGGCCCGCTGCTGATGCGCCGCTGACAAGCCGGACACCTCGATCAAGATCAAATTTGGTGGCACCGATACGTAAACAGCGTTGACTATCTTGAATTTCCCCAGAGATCGCGCTCGATGACGTCGGAGGATGGCTCAGAGCCAGGCGACGGTGCTGATCTTCCCGAATGGGTCGACCTTCCGAACCCAGTGGTTGCCTGTGTCGGCGATGTAGACCGCGCCATCAGGACCGACCGCAATCCCAGACGGAGTGTTCAACATGGCTTTGGTGGCCAGGCCGTCGTCACCGGAGAAGCCCTCGGTGCCGGTGCCGGCGATCGTACTGATCCTCCCGGACAGGTCGACCTTCCGAACCCGGTCGTTGCCCGTGTCGGCGATGTAGACCGCGCCATCACCGCTGACCGCCACCCCGTGCGGATAGTTCAGCGTGGCCTCGGTGGCTGGGCCGTCGTCACCGGAGAAGCCCTCACCATCGGTGCCGGCGATCGTACTGATCCTCCCGGACAGGTCGACCTTCCGAACCTGCTCGTTGCCGGAGTCGGCGATGTAGACCGCGCCACCCGGACCGACCGCCACCCCAAGCGGATAGTTCAACATGACTTTGGTGGCCGGGCCGTCGTCACCAGAGAACCCCCCAATACCGGTGCCGGCGACCGTACTGACCTTCCCGGACGGGTCAACCTTCCGAATCCGGTGGTTGCCGGAGCCGGCGATGTAGACCGCGCCATCCGGACCGACCGCAATCCCGGACGGAGTGTTCAGCGTGGCTTCGGTGGCCCGGTCGCCGTCTCCGGAGAACCCCCCGGAACCATTGCCGGCGACGTTGAACAGCCCCTCGGACGTGTTGTCGACCTGTTCAACAAGGTTGTAGCCGGAGTCGGCGACGTAGACCGTACCATCCGGACCGACCGCCACGCCGCGGGGGCTCGCAAGCTGGCCGCTGTCCCTGTTCAGCACCAGCGGGAGGCTGGCGGCCGCGAGTGCGGTGGCGAGGGCTGTAGCGATCCACCAATAGCGACGCCTCCGCCGGTTGGTGACCCGGGGTCGGTGTGGCGGGCTGGCCCGGTCATGGGGCTGCAGGTGCCGTCCTTCTGGCGGCCGTGGAGCGGGTGAACGTGAATGCGCCGGTGCGGATCGGGCGGAAAGATGAACGTCGATGTCCGGGTTGGTATCGGGTTCGGCGCCGGGGAACGCGGGGATGAGTTCGGTGATGCGGTGCGGGACTGCTGAGGTGGGTGGGACGAGGGTTCCGGGGAACCGTGGCTCGGAAACCGGTTTCGCACGTCCCGCGAGCGTGGATCGAATGTTGTCGAGCAGTCGGTCTCTGGCCTGGTCGGCGGGTAGGTCGAACAGGTCGAAGGACACGACTCCGCCGAGGAGAACGGGGCGGGGGCAGTCCTGCACGCGGACTGGGACCACCTTGCGGGCAAACCCGTCGGGGTCCTGCTGGTGGGCAGCTTCCCATTCCGCTCGCCCGTACACCGATCCCAGGTAGGAATGCGAGAGCACAGCCAGAACCCGCTGACTGTCGCGCACTCCGTCGGCCATCCGGCTCATCCAGCGCGCACCCGGCACGAGATCCCAGGCCTGGATCAGCACCCGGTAGCCCGCGTCCTCAAGCTGCCAGGCGATCCATTCGGCCCAGGCCCGGTCGGAGGTTGTGTAGGAGACGAAGAAGTCCCATCCTGGCTCAGCCACCGTCGACCCAGCGCCCCCGCTGTCGAGTTATGGCCAGAATCGTTTCAGGAAATGGCCCTTCCGTGAAGGAAACCTACACGGACGGGGTGGCAACGGGCCAGGAACGCGGAAAATCACCGCCGCACGCCGAATCATCAACGTCGTTGACTATCTTGATAGCGGGTGCGCGCCGCACCGGATGACGCCGCGGGAGCGGCGGGCGCCGGTGGTCACCCGCCAACACCCGCTGGTGTCAGCCGGTGGCGTCAGTCGACCAGGCGCCAGGCCGTGGCCGCCGACTCCTCGGCCGAGGTGGACGTGTTAACGTCCATCGCGTCCGGCCAGGGGTCCGTGCGGGTGGCCATGTCGAAGTAGACCAGCTCCGTCGCGTCCGACGGGTCGACGACAGCACCGACGGGACCGGTGCCGCCGGCCGAGCCACCCGGTGCCTCGCTGCCCGGGCCGCCGACGCGGCCCGCGGCGGAGCTCGCCGCTCGCGCCGCGATGCGCGCCACGGCGACCTTCGGCGGGGTCACGCAGCGGATCGACAGGAGGTCCGCGTCGCACTCCCCCGCCACTTCCGCCGCCCGCTCCCGGGGACGCCGCGACGACCAGGACGCGTCGAGGACGACCGTCTGGCCGTGCTCGAGTGCGTGGCGGGCCCGGGTGAGCAGCTCGGCGTAGCTGTGCTCGGTCGCGTCGGCGGTGTAGATGCCCTCGCCGGGAGCCGCCACCGCGGACACCTCCGGCGCGAGGCCCACCAGCTCCTTGCGCACGATGTCCGAACGCAGCAGCAGCCAGTCGTCGCCGGCGGCGACGAGGTTGCGGGACAACGTCGACTTGCCGGTTCCGGGCAGGCCGCCGACGAGCACCAGCCGAACCCGGCCGCGCCGCAGGTGCGCCAGCGCGAGCGCGGCGAGTGCCCGCGCCTGCTCGTCGGCCCCCGGATGGCCCTGATGGGCGCGCACGCAGGCCTCTCCCGCGCGGACGACAGCCCGCTGGGCGATGAACAGATGCTCCAACGAGGCCGGGCCCGCATCACCGGACGCCTCCCGGTAGGCGTCGAGGAACGCCCGGGCGGCCGCGGGAGCGCCGAGCAGCTCCAGGTCCACCGCCAGCGAGGCGACCCCGCCCAGGACGTCCCCGACGCGACGAGCGGGGTCGGGGCTGACGCTGCCGAGTATCCGCGGGCCGTCCGGCAGGCAGTAGATGTCGTCGGCGCGCAGGTCGCCGTGCCCGGCGCGGATCCGCCCGGTGCGGGCGCGCCGCGCGAGCAGCGCGCCGCGACCGGTCAGGTAGCGCAGCGCGAGCGTGCCGATCTCGTCGACCACGGCGGCGTCCAGCAGGCGCCCGCGAAACGGCGCGAGCCCTTCGAGCGCTTCCAGCCACAGCGCCTGCAACGCGAACCGGCCGCCGGCGCGGGTGATCTCGGGCGAGGTCGCGCACTGGTCGTGGAAGGCCGCGGTCCGCCGGGCGAGCGCCTGCAGCTCCGCGAGGAGCCCGGCCTGCGTCTCAGCTGCCGCCGTGGCCGTGACCGACGCTGTCACCAGCGTCGAAAGCCGCCGGGCGGCCGGCATCCGCTGCATGACGACCATGTGATCACACAGCCGGCCGGATCCGTCGCGGATGTCGGCGACGCCGAGGTAGGTGTCGGCGGCCAGTTCGCGGTTGAGTCGTACCTCGTCCTCGCAGGCGTTCAGCCGCGCCTGCCGGGAACGAAGGTGGATGAATCCGAGGTCGACCGGCTTGCGTAGTTTGTAGGCCCGATCCTCGGTGAGAAAGACGACGGCGGTCGCGGTTTCCACGGTTTCACGGCTGTCAAGACGTAGCTCGCGCACGGCCGGCTCGGGTGCTGTTCCGACCTCGGTCGGTCCCCAGGATTCGGAACGGATGTCGGTGGCCTGCCCCGAAGGAGCGTCGTCATGCAGAAACATCTTCGTCTCCAGACCGTCTGCCGGGACGGTGCATGCTCGGTCTCACACCTGCCGTGTCACACCGACCGCACCGGAGCCCGGTTCCTTTGGGACCGTGGCCGGGGGGCGGAACTCACCGGACGAGCCCGGTGGCGATCGACTCCGGCGATCGTGGAGAGTTTCCTCCCTGATCCGTTTCCCCGCCTGGACTTCAGCATCCTCCCTTCGTCCCACCGCGTCAGGTGACTTCTCGGTCCTGATTCCCCGCGACGTCCAGCCCACCGTTCCCAGGACGTTCGCACCGGGGGCCCGGCTCCTTCGCGGTGCTGTCGGACATCCCACATTCGAGCCGTTCCACCGCCCACCAGCTGAGCCGGACCGCGCCGCGCGCGCCCACCAGCAGCGCGCACACCAGCAGGCATTCCCCGGCGGCTTCTATTCTCCGGCCTGTTTCATCAGGTAGACCGCCGCCTGCGTGCGGCTGGCCAGGCCCAGCTTCTCCAGAATGCTCGACACATAGTTCTTCACGGTCTTCTC